>JAPCJU010000079.1 GCA_027886795.1 Nitrososphaerota archaeon
CGGGGGTCTGGGTACTGTCAAAACAATCTTTTCCTGCGAGTTTGTTTACAACGCGGCGCTTTCCTTGGATGAACCCGCTGTCTTTGCAACATTCGAGGATGACATTCGCTGCCTGAAGAGAAACATGATGAACTTTGGATTCGATCTCACCGCCCTCGAAGCGAAGAGAAAGTTAAAGCTGCTCGGACTGGACGCCCTTGAAGGCCGCGGGCTGAGTTCCAATATACAGGTTCTTCTCGAGGCCGTTGATGAGATAAAGGCGAAGCGGCTGGTCGTCGATTCTCTCACGGCATTCTTGAGCGGAACTGGAGAAAAATTCGACTATACGTTCATGATGCACCTGATCTACAAGACTCTCAAAAGGGAGGGTATCACTACCCTGATGACAGCCTCCAAGCACATGACGAAAAATGAGCCGCAGCAGACCGGCGTCGAGGAGTTTGTCGCTGACGGAATTTTCCAACTTGAAAGCTACGTGACCGAATCGATGGAAATGAGAACGAGATTTGTTGTGAAGAAGTTACGGGGAACCGAGCACGACCGGACGTATCACAGTCTTGCATTCACACCAAACGGTCTTTCCATACTCGCCTTCTCTGGCTAGACCTAACTTTTATCCAAAATACTTGTTTAGAAAACTCTTCAATCACGACCAGATTGGAAGTCTGGTAAAATGTTGCCGATTTCCAGAAATGGCAACCCTTGGCTTTACAAAAAGATGCTTGGAAGGATATATCTCGGGAACATCTACTGACGATATAACCTCAAAAGATAGGAGTGGAAATTCGAATTGGAAACTACATTTATCATAGAAGGACAGGGAACTCAGACTCAACAGACACAAGCACCGCTAAACCGAAGATCTCGCATGGAAACGCTTTGCGACATCGTTAAGGCGATCGGAGCTGGCGCAGAAAAGCCGACGCACATAATGTACAAGGCAAACTTATCGTGGACAGTGATGCAGGGATACATCAAAGACCTTGAGACTCAAGGACTGATATTTTCACACGACTCGGATGGAAAGAGATTGTACAAGCTGACCGAGAAAGGTTTCATGCTGTTGAAACAGTACGTCTCGATCAAAGAAGATCTCAGACTGTTGCCTGACGTCTGAACACTATCATAAAATTTGCCTCCAGTTTTGTGGAGGCATTCACTTCTATCTTTTGCAAAAGAAGCATTACATTGTGGCTCGAGATACGAGTGATCTTTTCCTTCCCTTGTTTTTCTCGAGCCTCGTACAATAGGATTATCGAATCTCAAAATTGCCCGAGTCACGCTTGGGTGCTTTTCCAGAATTCTTGTCAGTTTTAGAAAGATTATGCAAACATTGCAAGAATTCAATTGAAGTCATACAAAATTAGAGGGGGAGGGCCCCCTAGGGGGTCATTCCATGCGGGGGGAGAATTTTTCGTGATTTGTATAATACAAACTAGATTGTATAATACATATTTTCTTCATTCTTTTATTATGCCGTTTTCCACGGGATCGCGCAACGGTGCAAATTTTAGTACCGTTCAGCTTGAAACAAGCTGTCCTGACATAGGGGTACGCAAGCGGAAGGAAGACTTTACGAGTGATTTGTTTGGGAATCTATATTGGTAAGTGCGAGACCGCTTGTAGCGACTAACGAGTTGCGACGCCTGCTCTCCCTGATAGTGTTATCCACTCTCTTACTATCATTTGTGACTGTCCCCTATCCAATCGTCAACGCGGCTTCATCTGGCGTTTTCGAGATACCTCAGAGTGTTTTTGCAAAACTACAGAGGGCTGTGGATATCACGTGGAATGGAGAAAGTTTCATCGGGTCAGATCGGGCAAACCTTAGCTCAGCGAAACTTGTCAGCATCGGCACGAATGGATCAGTCACGCCGTTTGCGCCTTCATTTACCACGAACAACGGAACAATGGAAGATTACGCCGCGCTTTCCCAGGGTAAAGCTGGATTTCCTCTTGGATACTATTTTGTTCTTTCATTTGATTCCATCTACAAGATCGACCTTTCGGGAAATAACGTTCAGCTCTTTTCCACCCCGGTAAAAAATCAGCAGTTGAGCTTCATCGCTTTCGATTCCGTGGGAACTTGGGGGTACAACTTGCTAGCGCTGTATTCGAACGGAATGATCTGGTCGATCAGCTCTAACGGAAGCTCTAGCGAAGTAGCCGACGTGGGCACAAATCAAAATCCGGAATGCGTAACCGTCGCCCCTCCGAGTTTCGGCAGCTACGGAGGATATCTGATAGTTTCCGAGGAAATAGGTAACCACAGCATCGTTGCAATATCCCAAACCAACAAAAGCCTTGTTTTCCTTGCTCGATTCCCTGCGGAGGCGCCCGAGCGCGTATTTCCCATAGTACCAAGCATGGACCTGTATGTTGGAAAGTACGCCCAGGGGGTGATAGAAAAATACCCGGCGTCGGATTTCTCGAACTTTTCCTCTTCCTCTATGCTCGTAATCACGGAGGGGGAGAACGGCCAGAACGGATCAATCGATATTTTGACCGCGAAGGGCGGCAATGTAACCTCGGTGCCGATCTTGCTTGAGAACGGCACGCATTTTGAAGGGGCGACCTACGCACCTGCAAATCTGAACTTTTCTGCAACGAGCTCAATCAGCGCTTCATCGTCAAATTCGACCTCTGAAAGCACAACTCAAAGTTCCACATCGACGACAACACTAGTTATCGCGGCAGTTATCGTGATCGCTCTAATCGCAGGCATCACTTTTGTCGTTAGAAGGAGAAGATGAATTTCACGAGTAGATCGTCTCGTCCCCGGTTGCAACAGGCGTGCTATCGAGGGCGAGGTTTAGTTCGTAATTCATGTTGACAAACTTCGTATTGAGGCCCTTCATTTCCGATAGGAGGCTAGTTCGCGTGAGGTCTTCTATGTAGAGCGCCCTCTGAATGCGAAGCCAGTTTTTCGAAGTAAAATCTTCTTGCAGCACGAACAAGTACTCGGACCTGTCGAGCCGTGAGAAAAGCGATAGGAAGATAGACCTCTTATCTTCAGGCTTTACCTTGACAACTTTCGAGAGCTGTGTTTCGTCAAGCGACACAACCGCCTGAACTGCAAGGACTCCACGCCTCACTTTAGGCTCCGTAACATGAACTTCGATATTCTTGAGATTTGCCTTTACGTGAAAGTGAGAATTAAAGTCTGGAACGGACTCGAAGGATATTCCCTCGGCCTCGAGCCAGTCTTCAATCCGCCGTTTCAGAATTGTGTGCTGGTCTTCTTCTCTTGTTTGCATAGTGCGCGCGCTCCAAACACGATCAGTCATCGGGAAATCTACGACACCTGACTCGCGTTACTCAAATGGGATGCTTGTGAAAAAGAAAGGTGTGGGCAAAACACACTTTCGTGTGTTCTCGCGCACCTGAACTTTATTGCACGCACTTATCTTGACTAGGATCTCGACCGGATCATCCGTGATATGGAGCCAGATTTCTCTGCGGCAAACGTGCTCTCCACACCTGTTAGGACGACCATGACCCTGACCTTGCCCTGAAGCGCTGGTTCGACTCTTGCTCCCCAGACGACGCGCGCCTTGCTCGGGAGTGATCTCGTGATCATCTCTCCAGCTTGCGTTACTTCATCTAGAGTGATATCGTCTCCACCAGAAACGTGGATCAGAACTCCGAACGCCTTGGTCGCGTCCTTGATATCCAGGAGCTGTGCATCGAGCGCCATTTGGACCGCTCTTTCTACACGCGCATCTCCCGAAGCTTCTCCGACTCCGATTGCGGCGATTCCTCGCTTCTCCATGATTGCCCTGAGATCTGCAAAGTCGATGTTGATCAAACTCGCAGTTGTGATTGTTTCTGTGATTCCTTTCACAAATTCTCCCACGAGCTCGTTTGCAACGCCGAGAGCTTCCTTCAACGGAAGGTCACCTGCAACTTTTGCAAGTCTGTTGTTATCAATGACAACTACGGTGTCGCAGTAGCTCTTCAGTTTCTGTAGACCGTCCTTCGCGCTCTGGAACCTGAATCTTTCAACCGCGAAAGGAAGAGTTACGACGCCTATCATTAAAGCGCCACTTGGTCTTAGCGCATTCGCAATGACCCACGAGGCACCTGTTCCTGTCCCTCCTCCGAGACCGGTTGCAACGTAAATAATGTTCGAACCGGAAGTGTCTTTCTTGACCTGTTCGATCGATTCTCTTGCGGCTTCTGCACCTCTCTCCGCATAACCACCAGCACCCATTCCTCGGGTTGTTTTCTCTCCGAGAAGGATCCTGCGGTCGGCCTTTATGATGCTCAAGTGAGTCGCGTCAGTGTTGGCTGCGATCAATTTTGCACCGGAGATTCCGCCTTTCTTCTCCTTTACCCAGGATACAATGTTGCATCCTGCTCCTCCAACTCCGATAACGGAGACTTGGGGCCTCGCCGCGCGCATTATTGCGGCGATTTTCTCGCTCTCTTGAAGTTCATCCATCCTTGCTACTGTGTCGGCGTCATAAGTGTCAGATGACAATTTGAGATTTCCTTGAAAATAGAGAATTTTGATCGCAAATTAAATCACTTATGCATTATCCGGCCGTAGCCGAAAAGTGAATCTATGATCTGGTTTTTTAATGATCCAGTAACAATTCATTTAGGCGTTGTTCAAGGTAAGTGCGTTCTCATCAACTCTTCTTGAATCAAGATATCTGGCTTTTCTTTCTGATTTCACTCATAAGACGACTAAAGGAGACTTTGAGAACGTTTTAGGATCGGGGACTTTGCCAGCGATTGGAAAGATTTCCAGTAATCACAAATTCGTACCGCGGATCCTAGTTTTCAACAAAATGAGAGCTTATCGACACAATTTCGTTTGGAAGGAATTCATTTAGATGGAATGTTGGCTCAATAGCTTTAGTCCCTTCGCGTTAATTCGATAGAGAGTTCTGCTCCCTTCGTTGACCTCATCCATGAGGCCGCTGGAAAGTAACTTGTTCATATGTTTCCAGAAAGTATCGTAACCGAGACGTGCCTTTACCATGATCCAATGTTGGACTGTCGCTATTCTGCAAGAGTCCAAAATGGCGAGTTCGATCTCTTGCTTCGACCTGACGGCCTTCCGATCACGCCTTCTGCGGAGAGGAAGCAGAGGTAAGGTTGGCAAAACTCTTTCCGAGGAAAAATTGGGGGCAAGATCGATGAGACCACTTTGTGGAATCTCCAGAAAATCGCCTGTAGGACTAAGGTGAAATGGGTTAATCAGCTGCTGTTGCAAGTCGATCTGAGGGTAGGTGAGGGGTGGGAGTGTTTAATCATACGTTTTTGGATGGGTGTCCAACTTTTTTCTTGATGCGTTCTGCAATGAATTCTCCTTTGATATGGAGCCGGGGCTCTGTACTTTGAATTCACCATTGATCGAAAGCTATTGTGATCTTTGTTTGTCGCAAACATTGCGATTGCTCAGAATCTGCGAAGACTAGATCATGGCCGTTGATGAGAACGGAAGTTTATCCAAAAAGAAACCAACCTCAGCCTATGTTTTATTACTTGTCAATGGAAAACGGTCGCCGCCTTGAGAAAGACACTGAATGAGGCCGAGTACAAAGAAAGGATAAAGCACTGGGACACCAGCAAACTTTCAGACAAAGCGGCGTCTGACGTCGCTTGGTTGGGTCAATTCCTTGAAGTGATGAAAAAGGTGAAACAGAACGATATCAAGGAAAAGACAAACGACATTGAGAGCATGACTCGGACTCTCGAGGAACTGGAGCTTATCGAGGAGGAACTCCAGGGAAGAGATCCAAAATACGTTCTTACCGCGGGTGTCTGGAGGGGCAAACTCAAAGATTTCACCTAGCAGCAAATATCTCGCTGTACCTAAAGCACGATTTCTTGTGGTCGTTTACCATTCCGGTCGCCTGCATGAATGAATAACAAATCGTCGACCCCACGAATTTGAAACCACGTTTTTTCAAGTCTCGGCTCATGGCATCTGACTCGGGAGACGTAGCCGGAATCTGGCTCACTTTGCTCCATCTATTTTCCTTTGGTCGACTTTCTGTCATGAAACCCCAGATATAGTCGTCGAAGCTACCGAACTC
>JAPCJU010000008.1 GCA_027886795.1 Nitrososphaerota archaeon
CGAGGTCACCCCGGTCAGGGAGGTTGACAAGCAAAAAATTGGAAACGGAGTTCGTGGACCGATCACGGAAAAAATTCAGACAAAATTCTTCGATATTGTAAGGGGAAAGGATCCGAAGTTTTCCGCCTGGCTACACTCTCTTTGATCGTTTGTTAGGTCAAAAAGTGGTTTTCTCCCGAATCGATATCTTTGAGGTTAGGGGGAGTCGATTTAGCTTTTGCAATGTGGGTATCGAGGGAATATGCAGGCCAAAATGAGAAGAGTAATAAGGCTGGGTAACGTATAGTATGTAGAATGCATTTTATTCAGCATAACTTGAATCCGCCTGTTTTGTCTATTTTCTCATCCTTTTCCGCCTCAGTTGAAGCCTCCTCGCGCTTTGGCGCGACCTGGTGACCGAATTTGTCCGAGCACATCGGCACGCGCCAGCTATACCCGATAAAAGGCGGCTATTACGTTCCCGCTGAGACTTTCGTCTTATTGCAGGATTATGAAGAGAAAGACTGGCCGGAAATAGTCTCGGTCGTCGCTTCTTACACCAACGGGTACAGTTCGAAAGTGTGCCTTTCGCCAGACGAAGTTGAGAATTTGCTGAACAAGTTCCAGAAGAAGGAGAGAATCGAACTTGAATTGGACGAGAGAATGCAGAAGATTCTGATCGCATTAGTAGAAAGGTCGCCACGGCGAATCTGGGAGATTGCCGAAATCGTCGAACCGCCGATTCAAAGAGGACGCAAGATTATCCCCAGTCCTTTTCTTAGGTCAGCAATCAAAAGGATGAACGGCACTCTGGTAATGAGCACAAAGAGCGAGGTTGAAATTACCGACGCCGGCATGAAGGCCATTTCGAAGGCAGTAGGTGGGACGCGGGTCGCAAAAGCGCGAAAGGACGGCGCGGTTGCAAAGGCAGCAAGAGATCAAGATCTTCAGATGAGACGCGAGCAAAATCTGTCGCAAAGTCTGCTCTAAACGATCTGTCTTCGTTTGAACTTACTCTAAAACAGAACGAGAGCAGCTCCCAAAGCCTTTTGGGTCAAGCAGTAAATAATATTCCACCCAAAAGGTTCGATGCTTAGCTGTATGAAGAAAGAATCGTCCGATTTCGACAAAAATACTTCTAGTGTGACTACTGCCGGCAAGAAAGTAAT
The DNA here is from genome assembly GCA_027886795.1 of Nitrososphaerota archaeon. GTDB lineage: Archaea > Thermoproteota > Nitrososphaeria > Nitrososphaerales > CADDZS01 > DATLTL01. The sequence continues at coordinate 1,149 of JAPCJU010000008.1, forward strand.
TCTTGTAACGTATCCGGACGAGTTCGTCAAGGAAGAGGCGATCGGTCTTGTTGACGCGGCAAACTACAAGATCGCGCAAATAATAACCCAAAAAAGACTCTCGAACCAACAATATGGAGTTGGGTCGGGAAAAGCGGAAGAATTACGGTCGATCGCTGAAAATGAAAAAACTGACATGATCATTGTAGATGAACGACTTTCCTCAGGTCAGGCGCATAACCTTGCAAAGTTTACTCACCAAGAGGTAATTGACAGAGAAAGGTTGATCTTAGACATCTTCAACTCGCGGGCGACCACGACCGAAGCCAAGCTCCAGGTAAAGCTGGCGGAATTGAAGTACGAAATCCCGAGGGCCAGGGAAGCTGTGAGAATATCTTTGAAGGGAGAGCAGGCGGGCTTTATGGGAATGGGAGAGTACGCCGTGGACATCAAGTTCAGAGCGCTCAAAAAACAAATGAATTTGATACAAAAGAAACTTGAAAGCGCAAGGCGCCAGCGACAACTGTTCAAGGTTTCGAGGGAGAGATTAAAATTTCCTTATGTTTCACTCGCCGGTTACACGAGCAGCGGCAAAACGACCCTTTTCAATAGATTTGTTTCTGAAACAAAGGAGGAATCGCCCAATTTGTTTACTACTCTCACCACAACAACAAGGAGCTTCGAACCCATATCTGGGAAGAAAGTCTTGCTTTCGGACACCGTTGGTTTCATCAGCCGGCTTCCGACCTACATGGTCGAGGCTTTCAAATCAACTCTGGAAGAATTAACCTACGCTGATCTAATCTTATTGATGGTGGATTCAAGTGAACCACTCGACGTCTTGCGCGTCAAATATTCAAGCTGCCGCCAGGTTATGGATCAGCTCCATATCAACCCGGTAAAAATTTTGGTCGTTCTGAACAAAATCGATCTTGTCCCGAAGGAAGCGATTCCCCAAATAACTGAAGTATTCAAAGATCTCCCAAATACCTGTATTTCCTCAAAAACAGGAGAGGGTACTCGGAAGTTAAGGCTGATAATAGTTCATCGAATATTCGAAGGAGAAGAAGAAATTACGGAAGAGGATTCGCGGAAAATCGTTTCGCGCGACCCAGTCCAAACATTAAGTTCCGTTCATCCGGAATCAGGATCCATGGGATAGTTTCATTTCTATCGGCTAGGAACGGCCGAGTAAACTTCCAAATGAGTGATTGCTCAATTTGATCAGAGTAGTTTTAGAAATAATCTCCGCAATTCTTCTGATAATTTTCGGGATTTTATTTTTGCTCTATCTCCCGCTATCGATTTCCGAACTTGCGACTGATGCAATCTTCATAGGAGCCGGAGCGTTGATCATGAGAAAAGCGTTTCAGGATTACAAGAATGAGATAATCGAGGAGCAGTCCCGCAAAAACGATGTTAGAAAGACTCGGCGTGGAAACTCTAAACGCGATTTGAATACAAAGAAATGAATTGACCTAATCTTTATCCGGTTTTTCTGGATTGAAATGAAATCTTATCTACTTTCGACCACCAAAGAGCACGTTAACGCCTTAACATCTTGTAGGAAATAAAGACAAATGAGACCTCTTGAACACCATGAAAAGAGGGCCCTCTACAAGTTCACAAAGGGAGTTCTCGTTATTCTTGGAGCTTTCTTGATAATTTACGGCGGTTGGTACATTGGAGCTGGTATGATCCAGGACCCGCACAATTCGCAGTATTGGTTTGGCATCTTCCCTGCATACGTCGGTTCGATGATGATTTTGATCTCACTTGCCATGCGAATTGAATGGTTTACTGATGCTAGGAGATTCTGGTGACTACTCTGCAAAAGCTCGCTTTCGGCATTTCGATAGAGCCGAATTGGTCGGTGAATTTCTCCCGGGAAGTGGCAGTCCTTTCTGAAAAACTGGGTTTCGATAACGTTTGGGTCCCAGACGGTGGTCCCATGCCGCCGTACAGCGATCCAATTGTAACACTGTCGGCTATCGCCTCAGATACTTCGAGGATAAAGCTAGGAAGCTCAATTTTGAATTTCTACACCAGAAACCCAGCATTGCTCGCGTCGGCATTTATGGCACTATCAGATTTAGGCACTGGTGGGAAAAAGGCTTGTCCTCAAAGGGCTATACTGGGCATAGGTATAGGTTCAGATTACAATGTTGCAAAATTTGGGATAACTGAGAGGAAAGGGGTAGTTGATGAACTTCGTGAAGCAATCGAATCAATACGAGAACTCTTCGAAGGAAAAGAGGTCACAGTAAGGACCGATGCCTTCGTTATCGACGACGTTTCTCTTTCAAAGTCTGCTAAGAAGATTCCAATTTACGTCGGCGCTGGATCGCCTAAAAGTTTGAGACTCGCGGGGGAGATTGCAGACGGAGTTATTCTTACCGACAGAATACCGTCCGACATCGAGCAGAGTGTAGATCCCGTCATACTGGGGATTGGCTACTCCTCAAGAAAAAGAAGTGCCGTCGAAATTGTCGATTCGGTAGTAATTTCGCTAGATGAAGACAGACAAAAGGCAAAAAGAAAAGCGACTTCGACCTGCGCCTACCTGGTCGCTTGGATGAATGATCAAAAGGCGGAAAAGCACGAAATTGATTTGAAGACAAAAAAACGGATTTCAGAATTCATTAATCGCGGTGACGAAGCCTCGGCATCTCGTCTAGTCGACAGAAAAATGGTTGATCTTCTAACCGCGTCAGGAAACGTCGAGGATTGCATCGAAAAATGCAGAGAGTATATCAAAAATGATATTGATCAACTAGCCTTTTGTGAGCCCTTCGGGCCAAAGGTAGCTGAAAGTATTGAAAATATAGCAAAGAAAGTTATCCCAAAATTATAGATGAATCCGTTGCATAATGCGCGTGGTAAGATTGTTAACCTCGATTGGAGTCTAATCTGCCCCCAGTAAGTTAAAATACGGAGCCGGTAAAGTGCAAAGTGAACGGCCTGTAAATTCAGTCTGTTTCGCGAAAAAAGTGAATAATAGTGATGTTCCGCCAATATCCAAAGCCCGAATTGGGCCTACCTTAGTACTTACTGTCAGCTGTCGTCGATTCGTCCTTCATTCAAATCCTTCGCCTTCTCATTCTAATAGCCGTGCAAAGATCGTAGAGTTATTTTCGAATAAGGGGTTAGTTCAACCATGAGCATCGTGATGAAGCCCAAAGCTAGCAAAGAGCAGGTCAGCGAAGTAATTCACAAGATAAAATCGGTCGGGCTCACTCCCGACGTTTCTTCTGGAGAATATCAAACTGTTATCGGAATCGTCGGCGACGAGAAGAAAATCGATTTCGAGCAAATAAAATCGATGGATGGCGTTTTGGATGCCATCCGAATCCAAGTGCCGTACAGATTGATCAGCCGCAGTTACATTCCAAAAGACGTCTTGGTTAAAGTGGGTGACATTACAATCGGGAAGGATAATCCCCCTGTTTACATGGCTGGACCTTGTTCGATTGAGAGTTACGAACAATTGTATCGTATCGGGAGGGAGGTCAAAGAAGCCGGAGCTCACATCCTGCGAGGTGGAGCTTTCAAACCTCGCACCTCAGTTCATTCATTTCAGGGTCTCGGCGAGGAAGGTTTGAAGCACCTTCAGGCGGTCGGTAAGGATCTTTCAATGCCTACAGTTACAGAGATAAGGAGCGAGATTGATGTGGAAATGGTCGCAAAACATTCCGACGTCCTCCAGATTGGTGCGCGTAACATGTTCAACCAGGATCTGATCGAAGCTGCGGCCAAAACCGGAAAACCAATTCTCTTCAAGCGAGGTTTTTCTGCGCAGATCGACGAGTACTTGAGTTTCGCCGAAAGAATAGTTGCAAATCAAAATCGAAACATTTTGCTTTGCGAACGAGGCATAATGCCATTGGGAGGGGGCTTCAAGTCGCAAACGAGGTTTACCCTTGATCTAAACGCGGTTCCAGTTCTTCGAAAGGAGACGCCTTTTCCAGTAATCGCTGATCCAAGCCACGGTACTGGGAGACGCGATCTTGTACTTCCAATGAGCAGGGCCGCGATCGCCTCTGGTGCGCACGGACTGATGATCGAAGTTCATGACCGACCGCAGGATGCCTTAAGCGACGGAGCGCAAGCGGTTCTCCCAGAGGATCTGAAGAAGATAATCAAGGTTTCAAATCTCGTCCACAAAGCAATTAGGGAGAGCGAAAGTCCATTCTCGAGCGACGTATCAAATGGTTCGGGACGAGCTTGAGTTAAGTTTCGCGAGAGCTCCCGACAAGTGCTCCATATTCTTCGGTGACGGACTACTGGATGAGCTCCCTTCACGAAAGATAGACGGGGCTAGCTCTTTTGCCATCATTACCGACGATATTGTCGCGAAACTATATGCGAAGACTCTCGAACAAACTCTATCGAAAATTGCACCGACCCATTTGATTGTAATTCCCCATGGAGAGTCAAGCAAAAATCTTGATAGCGCTTCACGCCTGGCTGCAAAATTGAGCAAGCTTGGTGTTGACAGAAAGTCTTCACTCTTCGCTCTGGGCGGTGGTGTAATTGGCGATCTTACCGGATTTGTAGCGTCGATTTTCAAACGGGGAATCAAATACTTCCAAGCGCCCACGACTCTTCTAGCACAAGTGGATAGCTCAATAGGTGGAAAGACAGCCGTAGACACGGAATGGGGAAAAAATCAGTTAGGCAGTTTTTATCAACCATCGGAAATATTCATCGACACCTCGACATTAGACACGCTTCCTTCAAAGGAAATAATCAACGGGCTGGGTGAAATGGCAAAATCGAGTATCATCGCAGATCGAAATTTATTCTCAAAGATAAACTCCGCTCTCAACAAAGAGATTGATATTCAAACACTGAAACCTCTGATTTTTGACACATGCAAAATCAAGACTCGAATAGTGGAGGAAGATGAGCGAGAAATGAATCTGAGGTCGATTCTCAACTATGGTCACACGGTCGGCCACGCTCTCGAATCATCTTCCGGGTACAAGCTTTCGCACGGAAAAAGCGTCGTTCTGGGGATGATTTCAGAAGGCTGGATCTCCAACAGACTGGGAATATTTGGTGAACGTGATTACCAGAAACAAATCGATTTGATTTCCAAAATTAGAAAGCAGTTTGAAGTGACAGCAAACTTCGACACGAAGAAAGTCCTATCGTTCGCTTTTCTCGATAAGAAAACTGCTAAAGGTTCGATTCGAATGAGTTTGCCGGAAAAGATTGGACTCATGCATATGGCTGCGGAAGGACATTACACTGTGCCGGTTTCAAAGGAACTGTTCGTGGGGTCTTTATCCCATCTGCGGCAGGAAACTGATTGAACTTCAATTATGCGAAGAGCATGGGGTTTGCTCATTCTGCGATTTCTGTCGTGAATGCTCTGGCCTCTGGAAAGGGTGTCACAATTGGGATCGATATTCCCTGCAAGGTCAGTGCCGAGTTCATCTCCCAAAAAATCGGTGATAATTTCTCTAAGATCAAAATTATTGGAATTTCATCAGATCCCCACGAGCTAGTGAATAGGAGTGCAAGTTACTCTTTGAAAAGTGTCGGAGCTAAATTATCACACTCGGAGGGAATCCGGTTAAAGATAGATTCTCTCGTACCAGTCGCGGTTGGGCTGAAGAGCTCAAGCGCGGTCTCTGCGGCTGTTGTAAGCGCCGTGCTAGGACTATTCACAAAAGACACGGAGACAAACAAGATTTTGAGAATCAGTTCAATCGCTTCGAAAGATTCTGGCGCTTCTCTAACAGGGGCCTTCGATGATGCGGGTGCCTGCTTCTTAGGCGGAATGGTGTTTGCGGACAATTTGAAATTCAAGCTTTTGAAGCACCAACGGGTTCCGAATGACCTCGGAGAGATAGTCAAACTTCTCATCCCGTTAAGGAAAAGAAAGCTCACTAGCAGTATCGACAGATCAATCTACGTGAAACAGAAGGATGAAAGCATGGAGGCATTTCGGTACGCGCTGGACGGTGTTGTAGCGCAAGCTATGCTATTGAATTCGATTATTCAGTGTCTTGTACTTCGTTACTCACTACGGCCTGTTGTCTCAGCACTACACGAGGGTGCGAGCGCTTCTGGAATTTCGGGTAAAGGACCCGCTGTAGCTGCTCTTTGCCGTAGTTCCAAAATCGCCAGCAGAGTCAGTAGTAGATGGGTCGAAGAAAATCCCAACTGCAAAGTGATCTCATCCAGGATCGTTCAACCAACTGTCGTTCGCACGGATTGATCTCGGTTTGGTCAAAATCTTGAAGATAGCCGGTCGACCGGCAAAGTTCTATGGAACAATCCGGCTCCCTCCAAGCAAGAGCTACCTTCACAGAGCATTGTTTGCCGCCGCGCTGTGCACTGGCAGTTCTTCGCTGATGAATTGTGGCGTAGAGCTAAACCAGGACATCCAAGCAACGATCAGCTGTCTGAATCAATTGGACGTCGAAATACGTCAACGGCCAGCTAATTATGGGACACTTCTGGTTACCCCGGGAAAAAACTCGGTCAAAGAAGTCACGGTAAATGCTCAAGCTTCGGGTACGACAGCGAGATTCATCATTCCCTTTGCCGCATTGTCAAAAAGCGGGAGCCAGGTCAGAATCATCGGAGACCAGTCACTGGCTAAAAGACCTATGAGATCAATCTTTGAAGCCTTAGCTCAACTCGGAGTAACTTGCCGCTCGGAGAATTCAGGTAAAACGCTGCCAATTATTGTGGAAGGCGGTGGAATCAAAGGGGGCGAGTGCGAAGTGGATGGTTCTGTTTCATCACAGTTTGTATCTTCGTTGCTGTTATCCTGCACGAGAGCAGATGAAGATACGATAATCCACATAAGAAATCCGGAAAAACAAGTGTCAGAGCCCTATATCGAAGCAACTATCAAGGCCTTGAAATTTTTTGGATTCAAAATCGATTTACTTACTTCAAAAAATCAAAGGTTCGATTCTTTCAAAATTAAGGGAAACCAGATTGTTCCTGGAAAAAAGAGATTCGCGATTCCCGGCGATATGAGCAGCGCAGCCTCCCTTTTGTGCTCAGCTTTGGCTTCAAATGGAGAGCTGACACTCTCAAACTTTGGAGATGGAACCTTCCCGCAACCTGACTCTGCAATTGTTCCGATAGCAAGCAGGTTTGGAGGTAAAATTGCGAGGAGATCGCTTGGACTCGGGATTAAGACGGATGGAGTAATCTCTAAGGAGGAGTTGACTTTCGATCTAGGCGACTCTCCCGATCTTGTCCCTGCAATTGCCGGGGTTTCTGCCGCCACCGGGTCTCATGTACACCTCGTCAACATCGGACACTTGCGATTCAAGGAAAGTGACAGGTTGGCGGTTCTGTCGAGAGAACTCGGAAAAATCGGTGTCGTTGCAGTCGAGAAGAGGTCTTCCCTCGAAATCAAACCTTCCAGAAGGCCAGGTGATTTCCGAAAACCTATTCTCCTTGATCCTGAAAAAGATCACAGGATCTTGATAGCTTTAACGATCGCGGGTCTCTCGGGGCGGTTCGGAGAGCTTCACATTCAGGATCCAGATTGCGTCAAAAAGTCTTATCCCGATTTTGTGAGTGATCTTCAAAAGGCGTGCCATGAAAAGTCAACTGTGGCAATCATCCAAACGTGAGGAAGGGCGAGTATCCAGATTTGAGTTTGCCCAACACAATCGGAAGCAGATTTGCGTTTACTTCCTTCGGCGAAAGTCACGGTCGTTGCGTCGGCGTCGTGATAGACGGCTGTCCAGCCGGCCTAAATGTAACTGAATCCGATGTCCAGAAATTGCTAGATCTGAGAAAGCCGGGTCAATCGATAGTAACAACGCAGCGTTCAGAGCAAGATAAAGTTGAGATTATCTCGGGACTGTTTAACGGCATGACCACCGGCGCCCCGATTTGCTTGCTCATCTGGAATTCGGACCAGCGAAGCTCAGACTATCAAAAATTCCGGAACACTCCGAGGCCAGGCCACGCCGATTATCCTGCTTTCGTGAAATACGCCGGTTTGAATGACTACCGAGGAGGCGGCAGGTTTTCAGGAAGAATCACGGCAGGATACGTGATGGCAGGTTCCGTTGCCCTAAAACTTCTCGGAGAAACACTCGGGATAAGGATCGTGGCATATACCAAGGAGCTCGGAGGAATAACAGCGGATCTCTCAAAACTCTCAAGTGACGAGATATCCGAGAATCGGTATTCGAATGATGTTAGGTGCCCGGATCAGAAAGTTGCAGAAAAAATGAAAGAGTTGATTGTCCGCGAGAGAGGGCGGGGAGATTCACTCGGTGGAATCGTCGAGTGCGTAACAACCAATATGCCACCTGGAATCGGCGAACCTATTTTCTCATCCATCGAGGCAGAACTAGCGAAATCCATATTCTCCATCCCCGCTGTGAAGGGTATTGAGTTCGGATCGGGTTTTTCCGGCTCCAAGCTTAAGGGGAGCGAGAATAACGACGTCTTTGTAAAGTCGCCTGAAGGCCGTGTTGTCACAAAGACCAACAACTCAGGAGGAATTCTCGGGGGAATTTCGATTGGAATGCCGATTGTTTTCAGGGTAGCTTTCAAGCCAGCTTCGTCCATCGCTTCGGCGCAACGGACCTTGGACCTGTCAACGATGGAGGAGAAGGAATTGATAGTGCCCGGGAGGCACGATCCGACTGTGGTGCCTAGAGCGGTACCTGTCGTCGAATGCATGACCGCATGCGTTATTGCAGATCTGGCTATTGCGGGCGGATTCATCCCACGTGTCTTGAAAAAATGAAACTTGGTTAGCGCTAGGAAAACGATGTTGCATTAAATTTGGCGCGGTCAAGAAACCTCAGTGAGAAAAAGCCCAAAGACATATCTCTTTCCGAGCTCCGAGACGAGATCAGAGAATTAACCAAATCGATCTTGGTTCTCTCAAAGGCGAGACAAACTGTCTCTCTGGAAATTGCTGGAATCAAGAAAGAATCTGGACTTGATATTGAAAATACAAAGGTAGAGCGAGAGTTGCTCTCGTCGATGGCTGATTACTCGGAGCGGATAGGTCTCGACCGCGAGAATGCCCGAAATTTGGTCATGTCGTTAATTGAATCGTCAAAAACGGCGCAACGCGAGTTCATCTACCGGAATGAAATCAGATCATTTCTCGAATCTGAAAACATTGAAAGAATTTCGATTGCCGGAGCGGGCAGGATGGGCTGTTGGTTTGCAAAGTACTTTCAAAATTTCGATGAGCACGTAATTGTTTACGACGAAGATCAAAACAAGGCCAAGACCAAGGCCGAGGAGATTGGAGCGGAGTATGCCAGCACAATCGACGCCCTCGTAAACTCCCATTTGATAATTGTGGCGGTTCCGATCGCAAAGACTCTGGGAGTAATCCGTGAAATTATTCAGGCTGTCCAAGCTTCAAAATCAAACAAAGCCCTGAAAATTATTGAGATATCATCTATAAAAAACGAAATGGGACACGCGGGCCTCCTAGATGGGAGTTCACCTGATGGACAAAAGGTTGAACTTTTTTCGATCCATCCGCTTTTTGGAGCGAGCGCAGATAGTTATGGAAACAACGAGATCGTACAAGTCTTCCCCAAGGAATCGGCATTCATTCGGAGTATTTTCCCTCAGTACAAGATACTGACCTTGGGCTGGAGAGAGCATGACAAGCTAATGAGTTTGTTTCTAACGGTACCTCATACACTGGCGCTAGTTTTTGCAGATCTTCTGGCGAAGCAAGGCAGAGTTGACAGCGTCAATAAGGGTCTTAAAACTCCTAGTTTCGATCACATGTTGGAGTTATCAAGACGAGTCTTGAGCGAGAACCCCGAAGTCTACTACGAGATTCAGGCTTCAAACCCCTTCACAGACGAAGCATTTTCAGAAACGCTGTCATCGATCCACAAGCTGCGAAAACTACTAAACTCACGAACAGAATTCGTGAACTTTTTCCACGAAGCAAACCGGATCATTGGCATTGATTATTGAGACTGTCGAAAAACATCGGACGTTCCCAGTCGTCTATTTGATTTTCGAGAGACCTGAGAGACCTGAGATCTAGCCTCTTGCATCATCGTTTTCCTCGGAGCCGAAATTCCGGTCCAAATCTCGAAAGATCTCGCTGCCTGCTCTACTAGCATTAAGAGACCGTCGATTGCATCAAGGCCTCTATATGAAGCCGCCTTCAAGAGAGGAGTTGGTCCACGATAGCTAAGGTCAAAGAATTTCATCGTGTTTGAAGCTGTTTCGAACTTTGTCTTGACTGGAAAATCCCCCGCGGTCGGGATTGTGTTAATCAGTAGATCACAATTCTCAGCGATGGATTCATCGAGATCTGCACTCGACAGCTTCGAAAATTCGAGAGATATGCCCGGAAACTTGGCTTTGAATTCCGAGACTAAAACGCTCGCCCGGCCTTCTGTGCGGTTTAGTATTATGATTCGGTCAAACCCGTTCGTCAAAGTTGCGTAGATACAAGCCCTCGCGGCCCCTCCTGCTCCGAGTACAACGGCCTTACGACCTTTCTCTCTCCCGACAAGTCCCAATCTCGAAAGAGAGGCTATGATACCATCAACGTCTGTATTGTATCCAATCATTCTTCGGTTCTGATCAAATTTCACGGTGTTGACGGCACCAACGACCCTCGCCTGGTTGTCGAGATCGGACATGAAGAAAAGTACTCTTTCCTTGTAAGGGATCGTGACATTAAATCCGATAATGTCTGCAGAGTTTTTGATTTCTGAGAGCTTCGCCTCTAATTCGGAATCACCGACATCCATCAGAGCATACTCTGCAGCAATGCCTAACTCAGTGAAGGCCTTCTTGTGTATCGATGGGGAAATGGACTTGCTTATTCCATAGCCCAAGAGAAGGATTCGGTTTATTTTCTGGCGATCTTTTTCAGCCACGCGTCTCTTTTGGTATTTCTTCAAAGTTCGCCAGAATTCACCAGTAGCTAAACAAAGTTTGCATCGTCTGAACCTCAAGCTGGCCCGGAGCGGTCTTCTCATTTGGAAGGGATGTGAAAGTAAGGGGGCTGCCATTTTCGACGCATGCCACCCTTGAGAGGACTCCGAGAGGCCCCGCGCAAAAAGCGATTAACTTGATCGGGGCAATTTCGCTAGCTAGCCAATAAAGTGAGAGAATTCGCTGATTGTCGTCAAAGATTCTCGCTCGCCTTACAATCTTTATCGCGTAGAGCGGCGTCAACTTCGACACCCTCCGCACCAGATTCTTCAAATCATCGAGGCCCTCGAGTGAAGAAAAATCATGCGACGAGGCGATAAGCTTAGATCCTGAGGCCTCGACCCTTTCAATGAGATCAGGATGCGAATCTAATGTCGCGACCTCAAGATCGAGGTAAGGAGGCTTGCAAGAAACTATCGCGTGGATAATTTCTAACCGTTTCTGTTCGGAGATTCTTGCTGCTCCTCCTTCGCCTTTTGACCTGAAAGTTAGTATCTCACTTCCGACGAGTACTTTTGCAATTCTGCTGATGTCGTCCAGATCGGGTTCATGCAAGTAGTCGAGCCTGAGTTCGATGAAGGAGGGCCTGAATTTTCGTGCTAGCCGGAGCTTTGACCCTAACTCAGTTAAGGTACGCCCGTAAATCGACACACAGATCTTCGATCCAGCCGATCTTACTCCGAAGCTGGTTCGCGATTTCAAATCAGCCAAGCCGTGTTGAAATAATTCCTACAGTGATAGTATTAAACATGAATCCGACTCAGGTGACTATGAAAAAATAGACACCTGAATAAGAGACCGCAAAAAAATGAAATGATGTTACGGGGAAACTGCTTTGGCGTCGCTACTTTTTGTTTAGCTTCCAAGAAAGCTCAGAAGCAATCTGTTCCTTCGTTTTTCCCTGGGTGTCGATTCCTTCCTTCTGGGCTGCAACAACTAACGGATCATCAGGAGAAGGCGCTGACGCAACAGAGGTCGAACTGGCAGGTTGATTTCCCGCAGGTTCCCCCTTGGAGCCCTTTTCGAATTCGCGTCGGGCTTGGCCCAAGGATCTGGCAAATTGAGGAATCCTGCTCGCTCCGAATAGAAACACTACTGCCGCAATTATCAGAATCCAGACTACTGGGTCGTCCCAAGCCATTTTTCTAAGCCTGCCTAACCATCTGATAGGCCGTTTCCATTATTTAAGTTCTAGCCAAAATCATCTATCTTCGATAGTTGGGCCGCCTCGGCCTCCGCCCAGAATCTCTCGAATCCCGGGATCTATCTTGGCTGAAACCAGGTCTATCCCTGCTGCCGCCAAAGCCGCCGGCTGCTGTCTTTTCCGTGAAACTGAAACCGCCTGGCCTTGCACCCTGCGGTCGTGAATCCCGGTTGTCTGAATCATCTCTTCTAAACGAAGGGCGCCTCCTGTCACCTTGGTATCGTCGTCCTCCGCGAGAATAATTCTGAGATGAAGTATCCATTGGAGGTGGTCTGTAACCTGCCGGAAGGACGTCGGTTACTCTCTTTATCTCAACCTGAGTCATTCCCGCAATCCGGCTAAAGTCCGGATATTCAGAATTGGAAACAAGCGAAATCGCTTTTCCCGCTCTACCTGCCCTCGCAGTTCTGCCTATCCTGTGAAAATAGGTCAGTGGGTCCTGCGGTACATCATAGTTGATTATGTGTCCGACCTTGGGAACATCGATTCCTCTCGCCGCGACATCCGTTGCAACCAGAAGTTCAATGTACCCGCTGCGGAAGTTTTGCATCGCGTGTTCTCGCCTGTTTTGCGAGAGGTCTCCGTGAATCGGAGCTGCCTTGAAACCTTGAGCCTGTAACCGCTCTGCCATTCTTTGCGTCTTGATCTTCGTAGCACAAAATATGATTCCTGATGAGATTTTGTTCTTTCTGATGTATTCGACAAGCGCCTGGAATTTGCTCCTTTCGTCGACGATCGCATAGGTCTGATCAATTTCATCGACTGAGAGCTCGTCGTTGTCGATCAAAACATTGACGGGATGATTCATGTACTTGTCAGCAAGACGCACGATTTCTCTAGGCATCGTCGCCGAAAATAGTGATGTCTGGCCCTCGTTTGGAAGTTTCTTCATGATGTAGTCGACGTCGTCGATGAAACCCATGTCCAGCATTCTATCGGCTTCATCCAGAACAACGAATCGAACATCAAGCAAATCAATTGTCCCGCGCTCAAGGTGATCTATCAACCGCCCCGGAGTGGCGACCACAATCTGTGGCGTCTTTCTACGCAGTCTTTCAATCTGAGGAGTAATCGCCTGACCGCCGTAAATTGAGTAGGCTCTCACGTTCAAGTATTTTGACAGTTTGTTGAATTCTTCTGTCACCTGCATCGCCAACTCTCTCGTCGGTACCACGACCAGAGCTTGAACGTACGGTTTACTTCCATCGACCCTTTCAATTATCGGGAGTGCGTATGCGGCAGTTTTCCCAGAACCCGTATGCGCCTGACCGATGACATCCTTTCCCGCCAGAAGCGGAGGAATTGCCTCAGCCTGAATCGGAAACATCGTTTTGTAACCGATCTCGCGGAGACTCCTGAGCACTTCGGGTTTCAACTGAAGCGTATCAAAATCTTGACTTGCCTTTTCTTCCACAGTATTCATTTGCATTCTTCTCTTTTCACTTTTCTTTTGTTTTTTCCTAAATTGGACTGATTGTGGTAAGCAGAATACAGATGAGATTTCCTTATCCCTGCCCCTGCATTTGCTACAGCCGCTAAAGCGGCCCACTTTCAATTCTGGAGCCTCTGAATTGAGGCAAACCAAACCCTACGATTAATGAGCTAGTTTGAAAGAGTTCAAAATCGTCTTATCGGTCTGTCAGGTATAAACAGGGGCTCTTAATTTAGTCTTAAGCTAGAGTAGTATTCCGGAATATTTAAGGTTTAAAGAATTGCATGAGGACGTCCTTTATCACCTTCTCCTAGACAACTGAGTTATGGCATGCGATTCTAAATTGTAGATTTCTAAAGGATGACGGAATTTTAGGCAATGAGTATCGAATTTCGAGCCAGTCCGGATGTATAGATAATATTTAGGCAGCGTCCATCTATTTTCTAACTCTAATCATTTAGGCAATGTGGGTCTCGCCCGTTTTTCGAGGTCACTATTCGAATATGATCTAATTTTTCCTGAACGAAGGATAAACAATATATTTGAATCCCTCACCATTAATGTTTGCCCTAAAATGGTAACAATATGCCCAAAATGCGGTAAGAAAGCATGGAAGCCGTATAAATTTGTAATAAAAGGAAAGAGCGGAAAGAATTACACATATCTTGTCTACCGGCATAACGAGAAGAAGCGACACACTCCTCGCAAGTGTTACGTTGCACAGAAGAAGGGAAAGCCTAAATCGGCTGCGAAAAAGATCTTAAAATCGAAACCACGTAAACGCTAGACCCAAAGCTTACCTAAGGGTTTCCTGAAAAACCTCGGGGCGATCCACTAGAGCGCCCTCGACAATTTATTCAACTTTTTTATCTCGACTGAGAGTTCTTGTTTACGCTCTTTTTGATGCTGTCAGTGTAGATTATGAGATTCCCCAGTTCATTCTTATTCAAAACTTGCATAAGCTTAGCTACCTGTTTTCTGTGTGACCTGAAAATTCGCTTGAAAAGTTTCGCCCCAGTTGAGGTGAGCTCGACCTTGACCAATCTACGATCGCTCGAATCTCTCAGCCGCCTGACGTAATTGCTCTTTTCCAAATTATCCACTATTGTAGTGATATTCGCGAAAGTAACGTACATCTCTTTTCCGATCTCACTCATTGAAAGCTGCTTCATTGGAGAATTGCCGATAGCCCTCAAGACAGCGTACTGGGGAGGGGTCAGACCATACTGACGCAAGTCAGACATTATGTAGGAATAAACGATTTTGTAGGTGTCTGAAAGATTTCGCCACGCTGTGTTTTCCAAAGGCTCATTTTCTAAAGAGCTAATCGATTTCCCGGTGACGACTCCTTGCATATTTCATCAGACTCGAAGTAAGATTTCGTTCATTACTTGCCCGGGCGTGACCGAAGGCATCACATCGATTCCTAACCGGCTTTCTCCGACCCCATATTGAACCTTACCACTTAGCTGAAATCGGTGATTTTTCTTTGTTGAAGCCCGCGCTTCAAGAGCTCCGAATTCTCAGTCCAAAATGGCTTTTCGATGAGAAAATTAGAACAAGAAAACTTCAATGCCTCAGCCAGATTATCGAAACTTCGGAATTCTCGCGAAAGTAGCGTCCTGATGCTCTCCCTCACGTTCCAGACACCAACGGGAAGGATATATCCGGGATGGATTTCCCGAAGCATGATGGCTCCGGCCTGCTTTCGTTCATGGGAAAGGTACTCTGCGACAGCAAATCGAGTCGAGTAATAACAACCACCTGGTTTTGCGTAGGTCTTCCGGCCATTGTATCCCTCGAAATCACCAATCATCTCGGGTCTAGAGCCAAACTTATTCCAGGCTGTTCCCGAGTGCCAAGCCTCGATCCACTCATAGTTCCATTTCTCCGGTGTCAGTATACCAACGTAAACGTTATCGAGATTCGTGTAGACAAAGACGCGAAACTCGTCAATTGTTTCGTAATCCTTTATCTCATCGATCAACCTCAAAGATAGATTACTGTCAACCGCAGTAATGCTCCACCTTGTTGGTACTAGCTTCCTTCTCTTCCTTTCTCCAAAAACTCCAACCG
>JAPCJU010000080.1 GCA_027886795.1 Nitrososphaerota archaeon
ATGACAGAGACTGACATCAAGAGAGCGCAGGAGCTGAAAAAAGATCCTAGGTATCACGGAGGAGTCTGGCAACGTGAGCTTGACATCTTTTTGAAGGTGAAGCGCAAGAGCGAGCTTGAAGCTTTCTCAAAGTTCGGTTTAACGTTCATCGTGGATACCTACCTCAAGGAAAAAATGGAAGAAGCAAAATCCATCTAAGTAATTCGTGTCTCCTCCATAAAATCAAGAAAACGTTATTATCCCTATTTTGCAGATCGGACATCTAAGTCGATTTCTGGACTGGAAAATCAATGTCGAAGGCTCTCGGAAACTCCCAACAAAGAATCAGCGCGCTTCTGAGGGTAATTGCCATGATATGCATCATCCTTGGAGGTGTATTTGCTTACTACATTTCCCAGACCAGTCTAATTCCACAACTCGTTCCGATCTTTTATTTTATGGCGGCTCTGATGATTTTTGTCGGGGCTGTTGTCATGATTTCCCGCTTTGACTAAAGCAACTGCCAATTCTGGATCAGATCAAACTCTTTTTGCTTCTGTCCCAGATTTTCTAAAGTTAACATCTCTTTGGAAAAGAAAAATCATAATCGGACTCCAAAGTTTAAAGCCTAGCAAAAGCAACTAGGCCTTGAGCATGACAAAGAAGAGGAAGAGCAGGGGAAGGTCCAAAGGCGGCAAGGGAAGCTCAGGCATGGTCCAATGCAGCAATTGCGGTAGACAAACTCCCATCGACAAGGCGAAGAAAATGACCTCCCGGGTGAGCTTGGTTGAACCAACCCTCGCTAGGGAGTTGCGAGCTGCGGGCGCTTATATCGCCTCTCCAACGACGATCAAATATTACTGCGTATCCTGCGCGGTACATTATGGTCTAGTCAAAGTCAGAGCGAAAGCTGAACGGCGTCAAACTTTCTAGATCTTGAAAGAATCAGATCCTAAAATTCGTCCCGATGCAGAGAAACCTTTCGAGGACGGCATTTAACTTGTTTACGTTCCTGCTGATCTCGAAATCCCTCTAAGAAATCAAGTTACTTGTTTTCCAGTCTCTTTCTTGATCTGCGCGAATAATTTCTTCTCATAGGTTCTTGAGTTTTCTCATGATAGCATAGTATCTTTGCAAGAAAGTGATGAACGCGATCACGAAAACTATCAGGACCCCAACCCAAATTATCCCGATAAAAGAGAACACGATTAGTACAATGAGTCTTTCAGCCCGCTCGCCGATTCCGATTCCTGAAAGAGAAACCCCCAAAGAATCTCCTTTCGCCCTTTCGTAGCTCACTAATAGCGAAAAGCTCAGGGCGAGCAACACCAATATCGGATTAGTGTAACTGGCGTAAATTATTCCAGCATAAATCGCGACTTCAGCCAGTCGATCAAGAGTAGAATCTGTGAAAGCACCTGATTTCGAAATTTTGTTTGTTACTCGCGCCACAGCACCGTCAACAATGTCAAAAATTCCGGAGACCAAAATAGCAGTCGCGGCCAGGTATGGTTTTGCGGGAATCCACGCATACAAGATTCCTGCAAGCAGCGCAAAAACAAATCCAAAATACGTCCAAAAGTTCGGTGAAAGTCCGGTTCCACCAAGAGTCTTGCCGATAGAGTCAACAATCGGCCCAACTTGATTTCGGATCCGGTTTAGTACCAATAGAGTTGATCCTTTCTGGATGTGTTCTCCATTGCTATACTTTTATAGAGTGCTCGCATAACGTTCTTTTTGCTTAGCTAGACGGTTAGGAGTTTGAGGGCCGGTAAGTAATTTTTGGGCAAGATCGGAAAAGGAGTAAACTGCTCGGTAACTGGTTGCAAGAACGCGGCTGAGAGATCAATTAGTCGCGACAAGGTTGGCGCGAGTGGACTAAGCCTTTCTGGCGATGATAGACGCGTCTATCTTTGCCACGAACACTACAAAGTCTGGAAGAAAGCCACGAAGAAAGATCGCGACTTGGACAGGGTTCGTTTCAAATAAATCCTGTTTTTGAATTTCCTGTTACAGCGATAATCGGGGAGTTTGTTTGACAATTTGAGAATTCTCCAATTACATTGCGACGAAGTCGAATACAAGCCTACAAAAAAGGAAATTCCTAGCGCTGAGGATGCCACGACCGAAGCTCGAATAATTCGCGATTGCGTTCTTCTGTTGATAAGCGTAGAAGAAGGTGACGACGAAAGCGTGGTTGCGCAGGTGATTCTGGAGATGGAGAAGGCCCAGGCACAACTGAAATGCGATTCGTTTGTCGTCTACCCGTACGCGCACTTGAGCTCAGAACTTGCCGCTCCGCAAGATGCTAAAGAGATTCTCCAAAAGATCGAGATGGGCGCCTCTAAACTCGGGTTGTCAATTCATCACGTGCCCTTCGGATGGAACAAGGCTCTTTCGATGAAGGTCAAAGGGCATCCACTGGCAGAGCAATCAAAAGTGCTTCGCCCAAAATCTGACTATACACTCGAGGTCCCTAAGAAGGAAAAGGAGACCGAGATCGTATCGGCTGCTCTAAAAGCTGAGGACAATCTGAGATCACAGTGGTTCATAATAGATCTAGAAGGAAATCTTACTCCTGTTTCTGAATTCAACTTCTCCAAATGGAAGTCTCTTGAAAAATTGAAAAATTACGAAACTGCGAAGGTTAGGGCGGCACAGCAGGTTCCTCCCCACGTCAACCTCATGAAAAAGCTGGGGCTTGTTGATTATGAGCCTGCCTCCGATCCTGGAAATATGCGTTTTTATCCGAAGGGCAGAATGATAAAGTCCTTACTGGAGAGGTACGTCACTCAGAGAGTCCACGAGTACGGAGGCGTGGAAGTAGAGACTCCGATAATGTACGACCTTGAACATCCCGCCTTGGCGAGTTACCTCAACCGCTTTCCTGCCCGGCAGTACTTGGTAAAGTCTGACGAGAAGGAATACTTTTTGCGATTTTCGGCTTGCTTCGGTCAGTTTTTGATGGCGAAAGACCTTCAACTTACGTACAAGCATCTACCATTGAAGCTCTACGAACTGACTCGATATTCCTTCAGAAGGGAAAAGAGCGGGGAGCTGGTTGGGTTGAGGCGGCTCCGCGCGTTCACGATGCCCGACTGCCATGCAATCGTTCGTGATATGGAGCAGGCGAAGGAAGAATTCCCAAAGAGGTTCGAGCTCTCTCAAAGCGTTCTAAAGGAGATTGGTTTTAGCGACACTGATTACGAGCTAGCTATCCGGTTCACTGAGGATTTCTACAAAGATCACAAGAAGTTTATCGCTTCAATCATAAAACTGCATGGGAGACCGGCACTTGTTGAGATGTGGAAGGAGCGTTTCTTCTATTTCGTGTTGAAGTGGGAGTTCAACTTCATCGATAATCTTGACAAAGCCTCCGCCTTGTCAACAGATCAGATCGATATCGAGAATGCGGAGCGTTATGGGATAACTTACGTGGATGAATCCGGGAAAAAGCAGACACCCTTGATTTTGCATAATTCCCCGTCGGGCGCGATTGAGAGGGACATTTTTGGTCTTCTTGAGAAGGCGGGAAAACTCCAATCGGAGGGAAAGATAGCGTCATTGCCAGTGTGGCTCTCGCCAACTCACATCAGACTCGTTCCCGTCTCCCAGAAATTCTTGGATACCTGCAAAGTAATTTCGGAGGACTTTGAGGTTAGCAGAATCCGCGTCGACGTTGATGACCGAGAGGAGAGCGTTGGGAAAAGAATCCGAGACGCCGAGAAGGAATGGGTTCCGTACATAATTGTAATCGGGGAAAAGGAGCAGAATGATCCTTCCAAACTCACTGTTAGGGCAAGAGGCAAGGGAGAGATTCAATCAACCGCAGAGGAATTGAAGCGTGAAATTTCCAGCGAAAGTAGTGGCCGTCCATTTCTCCCACTTCCCCTTCCGAAGATGGTTTCAAAGCGGCCCTCATTCGAGATGAGCTCCTGAAAAAATCTTCTAGATACAACTTTCTCGACAGGCTAATACTGAGGACAATTCGGTGATTTAGGACGGTTTGGGCGAGAAATGGAAACTAAAGATGAAAAATCATTCTCGATTCTCGTTGCTGGTCACATTGTCGTTGACGAGATAATCGATACTCCTGATCAGACATCGCCGAGGCGAGCTCTCGGCGGAGCACCTTCATATTCCTCGATTGCCCTTTCAAGTCTCGGCTACAATCCCGAAATAGTTACCCGCGTCGGGTCCGATTTTCCCGATGATTATGCCAGCTTTCTTAAGAAGAAATCAGGAATGGAAGTCGGTAAATGGCTTGCAAGCGGGTTTAAGACCACTAGGTATCGAATCGATCGAACTGGAGAGCATCGAAGGATGTGGCTCCTTGCCAAGTGCAAGGACCTTACGTATGATGATTTTAGACCTTTCATAAGTGACTCGTCGAGCGCAAAAGCCCTAGTGATCAATCCTGTAGCGGGGGAGATTTCTCTTTCGCTGTTAGAAAGAGTGTCGAAAGAATTTGATCACGTTTTCATTGATTCACAGGGCTTCGTCAGGAAGTTCGATAAGAACACAGGTGAGCTAGGTATGAGATCAGGACTGGATATTTCCGCTCTCGCCGGAGTTGATGTTTTGAAAACAGACTTGGAAGAATTATCCGCGTGGGTTGGCACTTCGAACAAGGAATCAGCCATACGGCAGCTTTCGAGGTTTGTGAGCACTTTGCTCTTGACCTCCGGCCCCGGGGCGGTCGAGGTCTACGAACAAGGAACTCAGAAACTTAGGGCAATTCCATTTATGGTGGATGTGTCCGACACGACAGGAGCGGGAGACATTATGATGTCGACTTTTGCTGCACGCTACATGGAATCAGGCAATTTGGAGGAGGCCTTGAAGTTTGCCGTAACTTGCAGTACTTTGGCAATCAAAAACTATGGAATTGAAAAAGCAATTCTGTCCAAACTCCAGGTTGAGACAGAAATGAAACGGGTCGAAATTAGAAAATAATTACTCTTTCTTCAACTTGTCCGCAAGGCTCACAAACTTGCCGTGATCTTCGACTGAGATCGTAGTACTCACGCTGACCCGCATACCAATAGATCTCAGAAATTGAAGCAGTTCGCCCCCGGTGATAGATGTAACCTTGCCCTGCTTGATAAGGGCAGAGAGCCTGGGGATCAGTATCGCCATTTCTTTGGGGTAAGATCTTTCTGCAACGGACAAGACTTCATCACCGCGATCTGTCAAGGCCCTCAACAGAATATCCCTGTCTGAAGGCCGATTTTTCTCCCTCTGGATTCTTTGTTCTTCCAGGTTCTTTCTAGCTAGGTTGATGTTGGCGCGCTTTCGTAGTTCGACCATTCGCCTCGCGTTCAGCATTTTCATGTCTACGTCCTCCTGGGTTTCCGAAGGATTGGGAGTTGAGGAGCCTTCAGCTGCTCCGGAGGAATCAGACATGATCTTTTTCTCGTCCTAACATTCAATTTCTGAATCTTTCTTTAAGGTTTTATTGCGAGGCAATTACAGCAGAGTCAGAAAGGAGAATTCAAACAATGATTTCGATTGCGATACCGGATTCCATGTTCCTGGACGACGATACTCTCAGGGAGAAAACTGTGAAAGTTGGACTCGTTGCGCGGGCAGCCGCAATTTTTGGGATAGAGCGAATTTACATTTACAGAGACTCGAAAAAAAACCATGAAGCCGATTATGAAGTCTCAAAGATAATCTTCGAATATGCAGAGACTCCACAATATTTGAGAAAACGAATCTATGGAAGGAGAAAGGAATTGGAATTCGCGGGGCTTTTGCCTCCGCTAAGAATACCGTCGCACATGCGAGAATCCATTCCAAAATTAGATGAAACAAGGGAGGCAGTTATAGTGTTGCAGAATGGAGAATTGATGGCCGATATTGGTACTAGAGAACTTGCCCTAATTGAGGGAAGAGCACAAGAAGGAAAAAGGGCAGCGATAAAGGTTCTGTCGCTAAATCCTCTCAAGGTAGCCGTAATCCAGAGGCCAGTTGATGTGTACTGGGGTTACGAGATTAGGCGCGCTCCGTCTTTGGGGCGATTTCTCAAGAGCGCCAATTTCGAGCTCACAATTCTGA
>JAPCJU010000081.1 GCA_027886795.1 Nitrososphaerota archaeon
AAACCTGGTACGAATTCAGCGGATCTCCATTAGAGAAAGTGACATTCGGCCTCAGGTTGATGTGTATGTGAGACCATCAGGGGACACAGTCCAGTTGGATGCGAGTCCCGGCAGGTACACTATGATGCCTTGCTGATACTCCAGAGTGAGGTTTACTGCAACCAACGGCTGGTAAACAGTGTCTTCAAGCCAGTTGGGCCACGGGGATTCAAAAAGCGAATAAAGTTGGTTTAGATCATCGAACGGCCAGTAGACGTCGTCAATTGTCAGAGTGTCTCTAAAACTGGAAGTTGATGAAAAGCTCGTTGATGCACTGGATGATACAATCGATGAACTAGAAGAACTTGTTGAGCTGGACGAGCTAGACGAAGATGTACTTGGAGATGATGTGGGGGTCGATGAGGTCGTGATTTGCATCGAAGATTGAATAGATGATGAAGAACTGGTTGTTGTCGAAGAAGAAACTGAAGTCGATTTTGAATTAGCTAGGAACGCATATCCTCCTGCTCCTGCAGCGATGACTATTATCACGATGGCAACGATTACGGTCGCGGTCCTACTGATTGCGCGCTTATTTTTGATGTTTATTCAAACCCACCCATGTGACTAAGATACTTCCAAAGGCATTTCTGCTGTTATTTATCAAATTCTAGCCTTCCACACCATCGTGATTCCGTTTAGCAGACTAGAATCGGAACATCTTGGTTGGGGGTTTAAAGTGCAATCCCTATATGCTTGGATGTCCAATACGCTCTTTGCGAAAAAACATGGCATTTACTATTGACGCCTCATTCATAAGCACGCTTGTGAACGTGCTTTACATAGGAACTTTCGTCGCCTTCTTCCTGTACGGGCAGAGATTCCAACTCGCATTCATGCAACGCGGGATCAAGGGTCAGGTCTCTAAGCTGGACAGGATGCAGCTGGCCGCGAGGACCCGCCTCGTTGATTCGTTGAAAAAGTTCAGTGGGAATTCGGTAAAGCCCATCGACAATTCAGTCGATAGACTGCTCGGCAGTTTCGTTATTTCTCCGGTTAGCATGGACCCCTCCGGCATCGTGCCCAAGATGGAGCACATCCTCGACTCTGCGGACGAAAATCTAAAGGGCGAAATAAGGAGAATTGCTCCCCAGGCTTCCGAACCAGAGATCCAGACTCTTTCCAACGTTGCCGAGATTGCAATCGGTCTGAACAACATGTTCAAGGTCGTGAGACACTTTTACATCCTCGGAAGCAAGCCGGGTGGGACTTACTCCCTCGTTCAGCTTCAGATGCTCATGCCTCAGCTGATGGAGGCTGCAGACGCTTACAGTTCAGCGATGAACGCGTTCGTAAACGGTCAGACTCTCGGGGATGGATTTGGACCACTGGTCGCCTCAGAACTGGTGGGGTCTATTGGGGGTTCAACGGGTATCTGGACAGAAACGGTGAAGGATACCGAGGTTGCGAAACTGGATTACCAAAACCACGTGACATACGTCATAAAGGCAAAGGGCCCGGGCGGAAACATAGGAAAACCAGGCCAGGCGATTCAGCAATTGATGAAGCAGGATCCGTCCATAAAGTACGTCCTGACCGTAGATGCCGCGCTGAAGCTCGAAGGCGAGGAGACTGGCTCGTTGGCTGAAGGTGTCGGCGCCGCTATTGGTGGCCCCGGCGTTGAGAGGTTCCGGATAGAAGAAACGGCGTCCTCAAACCAGATCGAAATGCTCGCGCTCGTCGCGAAAATGTCGGAAAAAGAAGCGATAACTGAAATTCCAAAGTCCGTCAAAGACAGAGTCCCCTCGACGGTTGAAAGGATTCGGAGCATTATCAGCGGACTACCCGAGGGCACGTCAATCATTATCGCTGGCATCGGGAACACGATGGGCGTTGCCTAAAACTCGACCAGCGGACAGTGCGGCGCGTGGCAGACCTTAACATACAAAATCTGACAAAGAAGTACGGACAAGTCGTCGCCCTAAATGACGTAACGCTAAGCATCGGCTCCGGGGAGATCGTGGGACTCCTGGGGCCGAACGGTGCTGGCAAGAGTACCCTGCTAAAGATCATAGTCGGGATCTTGAGGCCTACGAGCGGTTCGGTCGTCCTCGACGGCATTGATGTTTTGAAAAACCCCGAATCCGCAAAGAGGATAATCGGGTATCTCCCGGAGAACGCCGCGCTGTACACAGGCCTCACCGTCACGGAATTCTTGCAGTTCGTCGGAAAAATTAGAGCAGTCGCCGACTCCGATCTAGATTCCAAGATTTCCGAGGCTTTGAAGGCTTTCGATATCGAAGAAAAGAAAAATTCGCTCGTGGGAAGCCTCTCGAAGGGGACAAAGCAGAAGGTGGCCATAATTGCATCAACGCTCCACGAACCGAGGTTTCTCGTGCTGGATGAGCCGCTGAGCGGCCTCGATCCTAAGACACAGAGGTTTGTAAACCACTGGATTTCGAGTACGGCAGAAAAGGGAGTTACAGTCTTCCTCTCGACGCACAACCTGGACATCGCACAAGACTATGCGAGCAAAATTGCAATCATCGACAGGGGAAAGATCGCAGCCGTCGGGGAACTGAATTCTCTTCGCAAGATTGCAAACGCGAAATACGATGCGAAATTGGACGACGTATTCCTGAAACTTACCAGCGAATCAAGTTAGTGAAGTAAAGTGAATTTCGGGCGGAACGTCTGGATTCTGCTGAGGTACTGGGTGAAGGGGAGGTTTTCCAGAACTACCCTGATAGCAATTCTCCTTGGCGAAATAGCATTCTCCATCTTTGTCCTTTTTGCCGGAAGTACGTTTCTTTCTTTTTCAAGCAGGTTCGGACAGGGAGGAGCTCAGATAACGGAAGTCTCCTGGAGCCTAGTCCTCGGTTTTTACCTGATCGGACTGGTACAGAGCGGATTCAGCGGCGCTGGACTGCCGGTGAGCTCTGCAGACGTCGACTATGTGTTTACCTCCCCGGTGAAGACTAGCGAAATGTTCGCGGCAAAGATATTGCTGAATTCGATTGCAGTGCTGTTTTCCTTTCCTCCAATATTCCTCTTGTATCTCAGGTCGACATTCTTCTACGGAACACCGGCGGTCACGGCGATAGCTGCGGGATTCATTACTGTCGTATTTTTCCTGATGGGCTTGCTGTTGAGCGCTGATGTTACTCTCGCGCTGAGAGCAAATACGGGGAGACGGATGACAGCTGTAAAGTACGGGTTCATGGGTGCGATTCTTGTCCTCAGCTTGATCCCCATCGCGCTGGTAATTCCAGGTGCGCAAACCTCCTTCTTGTCGAATTTCATCAGGTTGCTCCCGAGCGGAACCGTTGCAGAGATAACTGTGGGTCTGGTGGGCGGGCTTGCAATCAGCCTCGAAAGATACATTTTCGATTTATCCATTCTGTCAGCTTGGCTCGTGATGCTTTTGTTCATCGGGACCCGGCTATCTCAAAGGCAGTTCTACGAGCTCCTCCAAGTCACGGACTCTTCGCAGGTGGATCAAAGCAAAGACCACGTAGAAGTGTCGAAGCTTAACCCGCAGGGGCGATCAGTCTGGTCGGTTGTCAGGACGAAGGAGCGGATCCTGATGAACAGGACGAAGGAGGGAAGGGGTCAGGTGTTTAGCGCCCTAATTTTGTCGGTGTTTCTTGTTGTGTACGCTCTCGCCGGGACATTCACTTCCTCTCCAACATCGTTCTTGTTCATTTTATCTATCATCGGATCCTTCGGTTCTGGTAACGCGATGAGCTGGATTGAAAAAGAAAGACTCTGGATTCTCAAGACTTCATCCATAAGTCTGCGGAGGTACGTGAAGCAGGTTTTCATCGCGCGAGTTACTCCGCTTCTGCTTTATCTGACCCCTGCAATCGCTGCCGTCGGAGCTCTCCTGATAGCGTCAAACATCGGGAAACCTGAGACTCTGCTCGGCATATCGCTCGCCCTCAGCGGATCAATACAGATCGCGGCGATAACAATGGGCGGCAGCATGTACTTTGCGTCTAAATTCGCCCAGAGTTCAACGGACGACATAATCTCCTTGCAGGCCCAAGACATGACTAACATCAAGAGAATCGTCTTACAAACGGTGATCAACCTGATAATGGTTGGACCTCTGATGGTCCTTGTTCTCGCAGGTGGCTGGCTCACGGGGATTTTTGGCGTGGGATCAATTATTCCGATCGGAGTGTTTCTTTCGATGGTCGGCGTATCCTACACTGTCCTCTTGCTCAACGTCATTTTAAATGGAGCCGGAGATTCAATCAATAAAAGAGAGGATCTGTAACTGGGAACTTTTCTTTAACATCTTTGGAAGAATTCGTCTTTTGTTTTCATCCGTGGTCAAAATTCGCAATCAATCAGACAAAGACTTTATCGGGTGAAAAATTATCCTTATTCCAGTAACGTAATTTGGAAATCAGATACCTTTACGACTATTCGCGAGCCGTACGGCGACGCTTTGCGAACAAGTTTTCTGAACTTCCGTGGGAGGACGTCTCCAAGAACAGGGAAGCCAGTTTCTACTCCATGAAAAATGTACTATTGCACGCCATCGATAACGAAGACTGGATTGTCAACTATGCAATCTTAGGGCGGACAAAGGATTACTCAAAAAGAAAATCGGATGAGTACACTAGCATGCAGATGATCCTTGATCATCTCGCTGAAGTTGAGAAAAAGACAATCGCGTACTTTTCATCCGCAACAGAAACTGAGTTCAAAAGGCACGTCGATTTCGAGCTCTCTTCCGGGAAAAAGTTTGATCTTACCGTGGAGGAATGCCTGATCCAGTCGTTCACGGAGCAGCTGTATCACCTGGGAGAAGTAATTTGTCTACTGTGGGAAGATGACATCGAACCTCCGCCAATGCAGTGGTTTTACAACCGACCAAATATTACAGTCTAAAAATGATCGACAATCGGATTGTTGGCGATTAATTTGCTGCTCAGACGAATCGGGACTGCAACACAGCTCACATAGCGAGCTCTTTCATGCCTTCATAACTGTCTTTGAAACTACCTAGCGGGTGTACCTCCCTTTCGACCAAGAGATTGCTCGGCGATTCGAAAAAGATCTCACCCATCTCTTCAATAGTTGACGTTTCGAGGACGTAAAAGTCTCCAACTATATCGAGAAAAGGTCCTCCTGAAACGATTTTGCCGTTCTTCTCTAGATCAATCTTGTATTTTAGATCCTCGCCAGCAAGTTTTGCAAATTCGATTGAATCTGTCATAGTGCCAGGCCTAATTTTTTCCACAACTAAGAACTTCATAACCTGCGTAAAATCGGGTCCTAGTATTATGCTTTTTTGAATTCCCGGGTTTCCGAACCATCATCGAACACAAAAATGGATTAACTATGAGCACTAGCGCTCAAACAAGGCTCTAAAACTTAAAACTGAGCCGCCCGGTTCAGAGAGCGCGATATCTGAATTTGGTTTTGCGCGATTTTGTCAAAAACTTTGACGACATGTCCGACCAGAATGGTTTCTCTTTCAAGTTCAAGTGCGACATTTGCGGGGACGGCTTCCTCACCAAATATCGCCCGGCTCCTTACGCGAAGGCCAAAGGACTCTTGGGAGCGGCCAGCGGTCTTGGCAGTAGTCTTGGCGGAGCATTCGGCGGAGTTGGGGGGAGCTCGTGGGGCGCTCATTCTGCAGCGAGTTCAATGGCTGATGCGAAGTGGCGAGAGGCGCACGAGAAAGCCCTCGACGAGGGGATGGCCGAAGCCCGAGCACACTTCACAAAATGCCCGAGTTGTACTAAATACGTGGACGCAACCTGCTGGAACGAACAGGGTCTCATGTGCGTGGAATGCTCGCCGAGACAAGCGATAACGGTTCAGAAAGCGAGGGCGCAGGCGTTCGGCCAGAAAGCTCAGGAAGCGATGCTGGCACAAGATTACTCTGCCGAAATTAAGGGCGCCGAAGAGGTCAAGATTACGTGTTCGCAATGCGGGAAACCAACATCTAGCGGAAAGTTTTGCGAGGTCTGCGGTGCTCCTCTTGAAAGATCAGCC
>JAPCJU010000082.1 GCA_027886795.1 Nitrososphaerota archaeon
ATTTTTCACTTTCATTGTAGCAGTTAAATATCATTTGATTTAGGAGAACGAAGCTGAAGGAGAATCGGTATTTTTGCAGATTCGACAGCTTGAGCGAATTGGAATCGGAAATTTCCCAACGCCTTTAGAAGCGCTACCCCGTCTTTCATCCAAGTTGGGGCCCAGGATCTTCGTAAAGCGCGAAGATATGACGGGTCTAGCGATGGGAGGGAACAAGGTAAGAAAACTGGATTATCTTCTCGTTGACGCCCTAAAGAAAAAGTCAGACATCCTGATTACTACTTCGGGGCTCCAATCGAACTGGGCGAGGCAGACAACCGCCGCCGCGGTAAAGTTGGGGATGAAGGCTCTTTTGATGCTCAGAACTGCTCAGTTCAAAGAAGTTCCGACGAGT
This sequence comes from Nitrososphaerota archaeon, assembly GCA_027886795.1. GTDB lineage: Archaea > Thermoproteota > Nitrososphaeria > Nitrososphaerales > CADDZS01 > DATLTL01. The sequence continues at coordinate 395 of JAPCJU010000082.1, forward strand.
TACGATGGAAATCTTTTGCTCGATCATCTCATGGGCGCGGAGGTGAGATTTTTGAAAATGGAAATAGACAGCGATCCTTCTTCTGCTCTAAATGCAGTCTCTGAAGAACTAAAGAAGAAAGGGCACAACCCGTATCTGCTTCATCTAAGTGCGGCAGAGTCGCCGCTTACTACCGTAGCGTACGTCGACGCAATGAAAGAAATAGTCGGTCAATCGAGGGGTGAGGAATTTGATCACGTCGTGGTGGCTGCCGGTGGAGGCTCCACTCAAGCTGGTCTGGCCCTCGGCGCGAAAATATTGAAACTTAAAACGAAGGTTTGGGGAATAAATGTTGGGGCGTTCAAGAAAAGCACAATAACAGATACAATCGTGGAGTCTTCGGCCGAAGCATCTGAGCTACTGGGAGAAACAGAGAAATTGGATCGGGATGAAATCAATATCTCTGACGAGTATTTCGGGGAAGGATACGGAATAAACACGCCCGCTTCTCTCGAGGCAATAAAATTGACCGCAAGCTCGGATGCGTTGATCATCGATCCTGTCTATACCGCTAAAGCGATGTCAGGTCTCGTCGATCTATGCAGAAAGGGCTTTTTCAAGAAGAGCGACAAGATATGCTTCATCCACACAGGTGGAGTCCCTGCGCTGTTCGCTTACAGGGATTCGTTTCCGATGTCTCAGCAGAATAAGATAGACTAGCTCGACGTCATCCAAAAGGAATTGACTTTCTCTTGTCTGAACTGAGGATCCCAACTTTTTCCGATGTCTTTGTCGCAAATCAAACCGTGAGGAAATATCTCAAACCAACGCCCCTCATCTACTCGAGGCGACTGTCGCGGATTCTGGATTGTCAGGCATATCTGAAACTAGAAAATCTGCAGCCAACAACCGCATTCAAGGTTCGAGGCGGAATCTGGTACATGAGCAAATTGCAAGACGAAGCGAAAAAGAAGGGAGTCATCACCGCCTCAACCGGCAACCACGCCCAGTCGATCGCGTATGCCGGATCAATATTCGGTATCGATGTCAAAGTCGTGATGCCCGAGGGTTCGCCTGCACTCAAGATCGAATCGACCAAAGAGCTTGGCGCCGAGGTGATTCTGAAAGGCAGATTCTTCGATGAGGCTCTTCAGTATACAGAAAAGCTTGCGAGGGAGTATAGCTATCTGTTAGTACACGGCATCAACGAACCGCTCCTGTACGAAGGAGTAGGTTCCATGCATCTTGAGGTCATCGAAGAACTACCCGACGTGGATGTCGTAATAAATCCTATCGGTGGGGGTTCAGGCACTGCAAGCGCGTGCATTGTCTACAAAGCGCTCAACCCGAAAATAAAGGTGATAGGAGTCCAGGCCGAGGGAGCTCCCGCGATGTACGAGTCCTTGAAGAGCGGGTCTATCGTCACAAAGAACGGGATTGAAACGAAAGCCGAAGGACTCGCAACTTCAAGAGCGTATGAGTTGCCGTTCAAGATATTTCAGGATCGTCTTGATGACATTGTCTTGGTGGGAGATGATGATCTTTACGAAGCAGTCAGAATCATTTTCCAGACGACGAAGCAGGTCGCGGAACTAGCGGGAGCAGCCGCTGTCGCTGCCGCACTCAGAAAAATCAAAGATGGCGTACGCGGAAAGAAGGTAGTACTGATGCTGACCGGCGGGAATATCAGCTCAGAATCTTTCAGCAAGATTATTGGCTGATACGAAAACGACTTGTAGCATTGTTTTCATTTTGAACCGATCTCCAGTTTGAGAGAACGTAATATTAGCTGTGAATGATTCAGTTGTACTGGGGTCTTCACAATTGAGCTCACGTCTCGCTGGAAAGGTGGCAATAATCACAGGTGCTGGAAAGGGGATCGGAAAAGTTGTTGCCCAGCTTTTTGCAAAAGAGGGTGCCAAGGTCGTTGTGGTGAGTTTGCATGAAGAAACCGGAGCTGGAGTGTGCGGGGAAATCAGGAGGGATGGCGGTGAAGCCATGTTTGTTAGGGCAGATGTAAGCAAGCAAGCAGATATGGAAAGGATGATCGAGAAAACCGTATCTGAGTACGGCACAGTTCACATACTCTGCCACAACGCAGGAATCTATCCTCTCAACCTCCTCAAGGATATGACAGAAAACGAATGGGATTCTGTCCTCGATGTTAACCTGAAGGGAGTATTTCTCGCGGTCAAAGCGTGCCTACCGGCCATGATGAAACAAAATTACGGGAAAATTGTGATTACTTCGTCCATAACGGGACCGAGGACTGCTTTCCCCGGAAACGTCCATTACGGTTCGGCAAAAGCTGGAATCCTGGGATTCATCCACAACGCCGCAATCGAATTGGCAAAGTACCACATCACGATAAATGCGCTCGAACCGGCGTGGACTCTGACACCTGGACTACGAGATCAGATGAGCCCCGAGGAAATCAAGGTTATTGCGAAATCCATCCCGATGGGAGAGTTGGCTGATCCGTTGGACACGGCGTATGCCTCTCTCTTCTTTTCAACGGACGAGTCACGCTTCATCACGGGCCAGTCTTTGATAATCGATGGCGGACTGACTCTTGTAGAAATCAAATCTGCTCTCGATTAGTACAGGAAATGTTGTCTTGCTTATGCAGCAAAGGCAGTCAATGCTCTAAATTCGCGGGTTGATAATCCAACTAGAATCTTGATTGGCACCGTTGAATCTAAAATCGGCGGGCAAAAGTCAATCTCGAATGCAGTTTTTTTCTAACGAGTAGAGCTCAATCAGAATTCTGAAATTAATACCTGAATGCTTTCAGCAGTCAAGGAGAAAATAAAGTTCGGAAAAATGATTACATAAAGCCTATTTACTCGGCAGATTCCTAGAGTTCCTGATCCTATTATGGTTGCGTCCGCTTACCTTTTGATCAACGCTGAACTTGGAGCTGAAGAAGAATTGGTGAAGACGATTTCCAAGATACCGAATGTTGTCGAGGTGTATGTAGTGTACGGCGTTTATGATATCGTGGCGAAGGTACAAGCTGAAACTATGGAGAAAGTCAAAGCAACTATTACCTCAAGCATTAGAAGACTCGAAAAAATCAGATCAACGTTGACAATGATCGTTGTCGAAAATGCCTGATCTGTTCTAGTCTCGCTAATTCAAACCTCGTCCGTAATCGTTCAACCTAAGTCTGGGCTTGTTTTTCTGCTCTCTTCGGGTGATGAACATGAAAAGTAAATTCTTGCCGCAATGAATGTTTGTTCTGATAAAAAAAGGGGGCTGCGGCGCGGGTATTCTCGCCTAAAAATTAATCAGGAAATGAACATCCCGACACAAGCAATATTACGACAATGATCTTTCTGGTTTTCTGAATGTCTTCAGCAACTGGACCCAAGTTAAGCACTGGAATCGACGGACTCGATGCGATCCTCGATGGTGGTTTTTCCGAGGGGCGGGTTATCCTGGTCCTCGGAGAGCCTGGAAGCGGCAAAACAATTCTATGTTCACAGTTCCTCAATTACGGTGCCAGTACTAAAAATGAAAAATCTGCATTCATCGGAATGAACGAATCAAAATCCCGGTTCATGAGCGAAATGAAAGGTCTTGGCATGGATTTTGAAAAACTCGAAAGGGGCGGCGTGTTTTCTTACGTTGACGCAACCGAAGTAAGGCGTATCCCTGAGGAGGCAAAGGTGGGCAGGATTCCGGTTGGAGGAAGGGAGCTCGGCCTCGTGAATTTGATGGATACAATTCAGGAAGCTATTGAAAAGAACGCGCCGAAGCGCATCGTCGTTGATTCAATTTCTGATCTTGTCTTTCGTTTTCCGAAAATAGAGGAAAGGCGCCCGGTTGTACTCGATCTGGTTGAAACCCTCCAGACTTCAAACGCTACCTGCCTCATGACCAGCGAACTTGTTTCGACCGGCGAATCCCGGACTCTCCAGCCCGAGGAATATCTTGCAGAGGGAGTGATTTTGATGCGGACGCTGAGAAAGGGTTCACGCGCGATCCAGGCATTGAAGATGAGAGGCTCGAAGGTGGACACTAGCCCTCGACCTTACGTCATCAAAGAAAACGGCATAGAAGTCTATTCGACCGAAGAAGTGTACTAGTTAACCGAGGTGTCCAGATGTCAGGAAATCAAGGTGATATTCCAAATCAAGTATTGGACGTCCTAAAAACGTCTCAAATCGGATATCTCTCTGTGACATCTAGCAAGGGCGAACTCTACAGTTATCCGGTCGCGTTCTACTTTGGGGGCCTCAAGGTCTATTTCATGACGCCGATCAGCGCGGCGAAGCTCAAGTTCATAAGAGGAAATCCGAGCGTATCGTTTCTGGTTGACAACCACCTCCTTACGAAGGGTTCCTGTGGGGCGATGGTTCAGGGGAAGGCGAAGGTTTTCAGCATCACGAAGACTGTATTATCGATACTGTCCGTGGGACCGAAGATGGCTCATTTTGCAAAGAAATATCCGGGAATGTTCACGTTTTACGCGAGTGGAAAAGAACTCCCGGACGAGAGGAAGCTCTACAAGTACAGGCTGATCAGGATAGATCCATCGAAGATCGTTTTCTGGACAGGCTACCAGTTTGGCAAGTATCTGACAAAGGGAAAACCGTCTTCGGAAATTGCGGCTGATTCCCTCGGTGCAGCAACTGAAGATGAAAAAATGGAAACTTTTGCGCAGCTATTGAAATCGGCCGATGAAGAGTTGCCCGTTCCAGAAGGTGTCAAGCAGAGCGAAGAATGGATCGAGGGACTGAATGAAGCAACCGAGCAGGGAATCATAACGAAGGACGAACGTTCGACGATTGATTCATACAGAGGTTTCCTTCGACATGCTGCATCGTCAAGTCAAGTACCCGCCAAAGTGACGGATGAAGAAAAGAAACTCCTAGGCAAATGGAAAAAGAGTCCGTCAAAATAGTACTTTGAAACAGTTTCCCTACTTGCAGCAGAAAATTTCATGCACGTTGTTGTTGAGCAATTCAAGACTTGGAACAGATCATTTTTGCCAACTGCTATTTTCAATTTCTAGTCAATTTCCAAAGAGGTGCAAGATGGTTATTTCTCATCTGGCCAACGTTGGTTCTAAATTGTTGGTGTGACTCCGGAGCCGAACCAAGCCTGTTTTGGCCTGATCGTGCTCCTTCCAAATAGAAGCTTTCCTTATCCTTAAATCAGGGAGGATTCTCCGTTCGGTCTAATCAAAATTGTACTGTCCCAAATGTGGCCAACAAAACACTGACGATGCGACTTTTTGCCAGAAATGCGGTGCCGATCTAAAGATGAGTGCAACGACTGGCAGTTCCATGAGTGGTAGCCCGATGTCATCGAGCATGGGATCTACTCCGCCGCCCAGCTATTCTTCAGCCGGGACTGGGAGTGCCGCATCATTCGATATACGTTCAACATTCAGAAACGCGATCGCTTTGGTCAGGAATCCGGTTCCCTTCATGACATCAAATAGTGAAAATGACGTTCCGGTCAAAACGCTAATGATCAATTATGTTGCGGTTCTCGCCGCGATCCCGTTTATTGCTACTTTGATCGGCGACCTTTGGTATTACAGTGCCTTTGGATACATCGGATTCGCGGGATTTTTTGGTTATTACGCAATCGGCGC
>JAPCJU010000083.1 GCA_027886795.1 Nitrososphaerota archaeon
CGCGGCCGGGGCTATTGGTTCTATCGTGGGAATCGGCGGAGGCCTTCTTGTAACTCCGGTACTAACCCTCATTTTTGGGGTTGACATTCACTTGGCCATCGGCGCGAGCATAATAGCAATCATCGCTACATCAAGCGGCGGCGCCGTTGCATACATCAGGGACAGAATCACAAACATCAGGGTGGGAATGTACCTCGAGATTGGCACGACCCTCGGTGCAATTACCGGGGCCGCCCTTGCCGCCTACGCAAATTCCTCTTTATTGTTCGGGTTTTTCGGTCTGGTTCTCCTAGCCTCAGTGGTTCCTCTGCTTAGAAAGAGGAACGAAGAATTGCCCGTGAACATCGTAAACGATCGATTAGCGACCCGATTGCATTTGAGCTCCTCGTATCCTGATCAGCGTTTGAGTCAGGAGGTTTCTTACAATGTGAAGGGAAGCTACGTTGGGCTTGGAATAATGTACGGAGCAGGTTTGTTGTCAGGTCTACTTGGAATCGGCAGTGGCGCTTTCAAGGTACTGGGGATGGAAAACGCAATGCGCCTCCCCATGAAGGTGTCAACCACAACTAGCAATTTCATGATTGGAGTAACGGCGGCAGCAAGCGCTGGAATATATTTCGTGAGGGGCGACGTGAATCCATTCATCGTTGCGCCGGTAGTTTTGGGGGTTTTAGGCGGCGCTATGGTTGGAACGAAGATTCTGGTCCGCGCGAGAAACACCACGGTCAGGATGGTCTTCATCGTGGTCCTTTTCGGAATCTCAATTGAAATGATTGCAAAGGCGATCGGCATCCTGCCCTAGAAAATGGAGAATTGATTCTTATTTGAGGCCGGATTCAGAAGAAGACAGGTCGTTCGACAAGAAGCGCTACGCACGAATGCAGACAGTTCTTGCAAGAACGCTTCTCTACGGTGTTGTCCTTAGCACTGTAATCATAGTTATTGGACTTGCAGCCATGGCATTATCGAACAAGACCGGTTATCTCTGTGATAACTCTGGCGATTCGTTGAATTGCCTTCTCAATTACAATCCCAGTGCAATTCCTCATGGGGACTATCCCAATAATCTCGTTGCACTCGCATCGGGACTGGAACAACTGAAGCCGTTCAGCATAATCCAACTGGGAGTGCTTGTTTTGCTAGCCACCCCTGTAATCAGGGTAACAGCTTCGCTGATTTTATTTTCCATCGAGAAGGACAGATCGTTCGTACTGATTACACTTTTTGTATTGCTCGTACTTCTGTTCAGCTTCTTCATCGTTCCGGAAATCCCGATCTTCAAGGCTTGATGCAACTTTGAGAGAACTGCCATCACAACCCAAAAATCGGAATAACTTTTAATCATAAAGAATGGATAATTTTTGGAAAGGCCGGGGTTGAGCAATCTGGTCGCTCACCGCGCTCGAGATCCTTCTTCCTCTTCAAATGAAAAAGCTGAGAAAGGAGAAAAAATTAGGGCTTCTGTAAACAAGAAACGCGGCGCCCCTATGGGGTATGTGGGTTCAAATCCCACCTCCGGCGCTTATCTACTGCCCCCAAATGGGCACGTTTTAGGCCCGTTTCGGCTATCGGGGCGCTATTTTAGCAGTTCTTATTTTGCCGCCCAAATCGATCCTCCAGGTCGTTTGAACTTACATCCTTTCCCGGAGGGAGCGAAACCTTGAAGGCGCGCCGTCCTAACACGCGTGCTCTAATTGTTAGCCTGCTTCTGGATGGGAAAGAGCGCAGCTCCCGGGAGGCCTCGCGGGAACTGGGCTTTGGATTGGATGTAGCAAATACGACCAACTTGCGGGCTTGGCAGAAAGGAGAGCTATTTCGCTCGAAGAATGTCATCTTCAATAAGATCGAAGTTTCCCACGGAAGACTAGGGATTCGCCAGAATGTGGGAGGCTACCACTTGTACACAGTTCCAGTCACTTATTCTGAAAACGAATCCTTTGTAAGGAATGGTGTGGAATACGTTGCTTACTCCCGCGATCACCTAGATCATCGAGCTATTCGCACCAAAAGCAAGAGTAGCTTGCCGCCGTGATTCAGCCGATCTCGTGCAAAGTTTGTCGCCTCGACTAGGGTGACGGATGGGACGCTCCACCCACCTCTGTTAACCAGCCCTTAGTTCTATTGACGGCCGTGATCCATCCATAATAACCACGGTCTCTCTTCGATGCACTCCAAGAAGGTTTGATTACTCTCCCCTTCTTTGCTATCGCCCTTAGTTCATCCTTTCCAGACCAGAAATCTATAGCGAGTCCGGCCGCAAAAGCGGCCCCTACGGATGTAGTTTCTGTAACGGACGCTCTCACTAGGGGGATGCCGAGGATGTTAGACTGCAGTTGCATTAGGTAGTTGTTCTTTGTTACTCCTCCGTCAACTTTGAGTTCATTAAGGGGGAGCCCTGTTTCCTTTCTCATCGCCTCTACTACGGCCCTAGTTTGAAAGCAGATACTCTCCAGGGCCGCAAGAACAATGTGCTCCTTTCGAGTGTAATGAGTCAGTCCAAAGATCGCTCCCCGTGCATGAACATCCCAAAAGGGAGAAAAGAGTCCGCTAAATGCTGGAACAAAATAGACGCCGGCAGATCCATGCCTTCCGACAGACTTCGCAACTTTCTCGATTTCCTCTGTAGAACTGATCAACCGCAGATTTTCTTCGAGCCACGTAATGATGCCTCCGGTGACTGCTATCGGTCCTTCCACGGCGTAGTTGCATTTTCCCTTCTCCAGCCCAAATGCGACGGTCGATATGAGTCCAAGCTTGGAAGGTCTGAATTTCGCTCCCACATTTTCTAGAAGAAAAGAACCCGTCCCGTAAGTGCACTTAGCTTCGCCCGTTTCAAAACAAGTTTGACCAAATAGAGAAGCTTGCTGATCGCCAAGATCGCCGCAAACCGGGACGCGAGATCCCAACAATCTTGGATCCGTGTATCCATAAACTTCGCGATCTGAACTCGGCCGAATTTCCGGCATGATCGTCTCTGGGATATTGAAGAAATTCAATAGTTCCGTGGACCACTCGAGTTTTTGTATATCCATCAGCAGTGTTCTCGAAGCGTTCGTATAGTCAGTTAAATGAGAACGTGCCTTTCGGTGCGAGGCATTTCTCGTAAGATTACAAATGATCCAGGAATCAACGTTTCCAAATGCTAGCTCATCGATTCTACGTCGTGCTCTGGGGACGTTATCGAGTATCCATTCGATTTTACTAGCAGAGAAATATGTATGAACCGGTAGCCCGGTCTTTGAAGTAATCAGTCGCGTGGCATCCTCGTCATTGCTCAGGCTCGTAGTTCGCGCAAGTGTTCTCACGTCCTGCCAGACTATCGCATTATGAATCGGCTTCAAGGATCTTTTGTCCCAAACTACTACCGTCTCCCTTTGATTTGTCACACCCAAAGCCGATATTTGCCCTGGATTGATCTTCGCTTTCCTTACGGCTGCTTTAATCACATGTTTGACGTTATCCCAAATCTCTAGCGGATCGTGTTCCACCCAACCCGGTCGGGGGTAAATCTGCCGATGTCGAGCGTATTCGAGAGAAATTAAGTTGCATGCATGATCAAATATCGCGCACTTTGTTCCCGTTGTTCCCTGGTCGATGGCGAGGATGAATTTTTTGGAGCTATCCAATGTTTAGACCATTCTCATTTATCGACCATGTTTTTGCTACTTTGTTCAAAAGAGATATTTTTCAATTAACCCCGCTATAATACATCATTTTAATGGTATGCTTGCAGTGAGCCTTGTAAAATGCTCGTACACAAATCATGCGATGCTCTAATCATAGGCGGCGGAATCGCAGGATGTGGCATCGCCCGAGATTTGGCTCTAAGAGGTGTCTCAACGATACTTGTCGAAAAGGAGGACTTTGGCTCGGGGACTACGAGCGCTTCTTCTCGAATAATCCACGGAGGTGTTCGCTATCTTGAGAACTTTGAATTCCAGCTAGTTCGCGAGGGTCTACGCGAAAGATCTATTCTCCTAAGAACTGTCCCTAATCTGGTCAAACCGCTGCGGTTTATCATCCCTATCTACAAAGGCTCGAGCCCGGGAAGATGGAAGATAAAACTGGGAATGATCGCTTACGATCTCCTATCTGTCAACAAGTCAGTCCCCTCTCACAAGTTTATAGACCCAGAAGAGACAACGAGACGAATCCCTTCGTTAGAATCTGAAGGACTCGTCGGATCGTACGTGTACTACGACGCGCAAGTCTCAATGGTAGAGAGACTGTGCTTGGAAAATGTATTGGCAGCCGAAGACGTAAACTGCATAGCCTACAATCACTGTGAAGTCATCAAAATAACATCAAGCGAGAAGGAAGCGATGAGCGCTACCGTCCGGAATAATTTGACGGGAGAGGAGTGGTCGGTAACCTTCAGGGTTCTTGTGAATTGTACGGGGCCATGGATTGATGGTTTTCTCAAGAATGCCTCCATGGAAGAGAAAAGCCCTCTCTTAACAACTACGAAGGGCGTCCACTTGGTAAGTTCGAGACTTTCTGACGATGCATTTGCTTTGTACTCAAAAAAGGATGGTCGTCTTTTCTTTGTTATTCCGTGGATGGGATATTCTTTGATAGGAACCACCGACACGCCATTCGGTGGATCGCCCGATAATCTCGTAACGAGTAAGGAAGATGTTGCATACTTGGAAGAATCCTTAGGGCGCTACTTTCCGGGAGTGCATTTAGAATGGTTCGCAACGTACGCTGGACTAAGACCACTGGTAAATGCAAAATCGTCAGATCCTTCTAAAATTTCGAGAAAGTATGCGATAATAGAATCTTCGAGAATGAATAATCTGATCACTGTAGCGGGGGTAAAGATAACAGAATACCGATCCGCAGCTGAGAAGACGGCTGACTTGGTGTGCAAAAAGCTTTCTGTGAGAAGAAAATCTGCCACTCGGAAATTGATTTTAACTGAAAATAACTATCCTCAGGATTTTTCCAAATACGAGAAAGTGATCCCTCAGGAGCTATGCGAATTCCTCAGTTCGATCTATGGGCATAAGGCAATTTATATTCTCGACGAAATTAGTCGTGCTCCTGGTCTTCAGGAAAAATTATGCCTGCACAACCCCCAAATCGCAGGGCAAGTGTGGTTTGCGGTGAAATTTGAACACGCGAAGACATTGAGTGACTTCATGCTGCGGAGGACGCGTATTGGTTACACCAAGTGCAAGGGATTGGACGCGCTGGACAAAGTAACCTCAATTATGAAAGAACATCTAAATTGGTCAGAGGAAGAACGGAAAATGCAAAACATGTCGTATTCTGAATATGTTGCACAGCGTGACGAAGCATTATCCCCATGGAAAGATTCTTTCTCAACGCACATCCCAAGAGATAATCCTTAGACTCTTCACCCAAACTAAGTGTAATTCAGCGAATACTGGCACGAGCAGAGATTACCTCATTCGGCAGCTGCCGACTTTCAAACGGGTACCGTCTGAAAACGACAAGCCTAATATCAGTCGAACGTCGACTGCTCTAAACCGCTATGAATTCGCTATTTTCCTTGAATGAAACCCACAGACTAACCTCCGGCGCCTTTTCAAAAATGTTCAGAATCTGAACCTTCGATTTCATCGGAATAGATTTGTTTTCGCGAGATCAACGATTTCATCTCCTCGGCCATTGAGTACGGCCCTGATCATGTATAGAGTAAATCCCTTTACGACCTCAAGGTTGATGTTTGGCGGAATCAGGAGCTCCTGACGATTTACGACGACGTCGATCAGAGCAGGTCCTTTTTGAGCTAATGCTTCCAAGAGCATCGGTCTCACCTGTTCTGGTTTTTCAGCTCTGAATCCGGCAATCCCCACAGCCTCAGCCACTTTTGAAAAATCTGGATTATCGAGTTCTGTCCCGAAATTTACTATTCCAGCAGCTTTCATTTCCAGCTCAACGAAATC
>JAPCJU010000084.1 GCA_027886795.1 Nitrososphaerota archaeon
AGCATTTGAACACCGTTCCGAAGGAGATTATCAGCTACGTCTACAAACCCGGTGCTAGACTTTTCAACATCATGCTAAGATTGAGAGATATTCCAGGAGCACTAGCGGACATTACTGTTTCATTAGCCAGATACAGGGTGAATATTCTGGGCGGATTCATTTCTGGGATAGAAGACCTTGATGAAAAAGAAAAGATGGATAGATCTGTCGGACTGTTCGTAGAAGCTGAGAACCATGAAATGACCGTCCAACAAATTAAAGGACTGATCCAGGATTCCGCTTATGCGTCTGAAATAACTGTTCGAGAATCAAATGACGGTCTTATTGTCGACATGAATTTTCCTCTCAAGTTGAGTCAAGGACAGCGGGCGATAGTTATGCGAAGTGATGTGATCGCCGGGAGCATGGACGAAATACGCCAGATATTCAATACGGGAGGCGATGTCATGCTCTACAAACAGGGTTTTTCCGCGGGCCATAAGGATGCGGAGGAGTTGATTCGGATATTCGGCGAAGGGACTATACTGAATCGGATCGAAGATCTTGTTAAACTGTATTCATCACTCGGCTGGGGTAAAGCAAGAATTGTCAAAGTTGAATTCGAAAATCTTTCAGCAAGAATACGAATTGATGAGAACTTTGAGTGTATGGGGCAAGAAAAGAGAAGCAAGCCATACAGCCAGTTCGTCAGAGGCCATCTAGCTGGGCTGTCGAGCCACTTGTTCTCCACCGAGATGAAGTGTACGGAAGTAAAGTGCACTTCGATGGGCGACCCGTACTGTGAATTTCTACTGTCGTTTTGATCTGCCAGCAACTGTTGAAAAGATCTGGAATTCGAGTGATTTTCAAATAGTGCCTATATGAGTTCCACGATCGAAGAAGAACTACAACTGATAATGACACGAGATCCACAATATCATTTATCTTACTTCCTTGCTAGAATCACAAAGCTGGATCCTCAAGGAAGATTGATCCATCAGTATTGCGAATTTACGAGTTAGAAATACCATAGATTTCCATGATAGATACATTCGAGACAAAATAGGCTACCTCGGAAGATCTGAATGAGCTAACCCATAACCGATCCAGTCGGCCTCATAATCGACACTATGTCATTTGTAATCGTGATCCTGATCGCGTTTACGGAGGGAGGCAAATTTTCATCAATTTATTTTACCGAGATAGCTGCGGCCCGTCTTTGCCCATCACAACGTGATTCGCAAATAACGCCTTGATCAGATTAACCGTCCTGTCATCATGGGCGCCAGGAGTGAATAGAAACATTGCCATGACTCTTTTTGGATCAAGAATTTCATTTGCTTGCTTCAAGAACTTGTACGAACTCTCTACGCTTGAAGAGAGTATCATGTCAGATATGTTGTCGTAGATTATTCCCAGTTTCGCTTCGGGGTCGTTCAGAATTGTCTTTTGTATGATATCCAACAATATGGCTTGGTCGTTTTGGGGTACTAGAATTTCATCAGGTACGTCACTCCCCCTTGGATACGAAACTGTTGAAGTTAGAATGTAGTACCTAACTCCCTTTACCTTGGAGAGAGAAGTTTGGATCGGGCTCCTCTTCGAAGTAAAGACGAAAGCGTAGCTTTTGTTTGACAGAAGCTCAACTGCTAGGTCGTCGACGACATTCTCATAGTTAGTGGATGGATCAGTCAAGAAAAGAAAAGTTCTGCCGATCAAGGTTGATGGGTCGATCTTTAGTGAGTTGGAGAACGGAAAAGTCGGGGTCGACGTCTTGATCTGCAAAGCCGTGATAGGGCCGAAGAATCCGGATAATAAGGACGCCCTTCTGAAAATTGTCGCAGTGATCGCGAAAGCAATCGACGCAAACAGATATCCTATGGCGACGAAATCTTCGCCCTGAGTAAGTAAAAGGCCATTGAAAATAACAAGATCAAAACCAATTCCACTCCACACAATTGGGAGCAATAATAGAGCTCTCCGAACTGCCTTGTCTTTTGTTTTCATGCGTGCGAGAATGAATAGTGTTGTTGGGTAAGTCAGGAACAACAACAGAACAATCAAGACTACAACTAGATAACTCGGATTAAATTGAGTCGAAAGTACAGTAATGCCCGCAATGTTCTGAACGGGGGTGTGGCCGGACTGTCCAATGATTGTAAAAGGCTGGAAAATCGCGAGATAAAGATCAGACACTAGGACAAAGACTGCGATAACGGCATACGCAATACCTGTTTTCTTCTGACGGATGATGGCTACAAGTAACTGCCTGAGACCCTTGCCCTCAGGTTTGAGATAAACCGCCGCGCCAACTGTTACGAGAAGCAAGACATCCCAAAGAATGAAACTAGTTCCCAGAATTGTGTATATGCTCATAAAGAGTGTAGTCGCTGATGTTGGCGTCGTGGAGACAAAATTTCTCAAAAATTCTAGGACAAGTACGCCTCCAAAAAATATGTGGACGTAAATCAGTAGGACTTTGACTTCGCGATAAAGCGTGGTACTCTGTCTTGAAACGTAGTAGCCCGAAAGAGCCGTCAGTACAAGCGTGCCGAGATCGATTGCGGGAACGACAAGAGTTGCTGAATCGAACGCCATCGCGTCAATCTAAAACCTGGAAATCGAAATGTCTGCACCGAGGGTCAAGCTGTGGTACCTTCGACTATGATCAGTCCCCCTCATCTTTTGAATCAAAAATCTCGACTTGAATTGGTTCTTGTCCACCCAATTTTCCAGAAGTATTACCGAATCTGATAGGAATCCCTCCGATCCTACTCGACCGCCTTCGTCAAGACTTACCGTCATGACTGTGGTGACATCCTTTGCCTTCAAAGATTGGTAGACAGTTTTCATGAAAGTTCTCTGCTCAAACTGAGTCTCGCAGGCAAGGAGCAGCGCAGTCAGTGAATCTATCACGAGGATCGTGGCGCGCGCTTTTGAGACAAGTTCGATAAGATAAGATATATTGGCTTCAAGGCCCTTTCCCCTGAGAATTTCAAGGTCTATTATCTTCACCTTCCCCTCCTTTTCAAGCGGAGAAAAATCAGTCCCCAGTTTCGCTAGATTTCTTTTGAAAAACTCGGAAGATTCCTCAAAAGTTGCATAAACCGCACGCTCCCCAAGATTCTTGCAGGCGTTGTATACAAAGCGAGCAACGAGTATCGTCTTTCCAGTCCCTGGTCCGCCGGTAACTAGATGGACGTCTCCCCTCATCAATCCGCCCTGGATCAAGCCATCAAGCCCAGTTATCCCTGTAGGTATTCTTTCCACTTTTGCGAGGACACTTTCACTCAAGATTTTTCATTCTCCTCTGGACGCGCGGTACGTCTAGGGCATTTATCTTTATCATCGCGGCTATACCTTCCTCGTCTCAAGCGCGTAAGTAAGTCCAATCAATTTATCCTTCGAAGGCGAGTAGCTGATTGACGTGAGACATTCTCTGGCTACGATAGTATATTTCTCCGAAAGTTTTGAGGCGTACTCTATGGATTTGAGATCATTCAGCAAGGTTCGAAGGTTCTTGATATCTGAGATTGCAAACCACTTCTTGTATAACATTGAATTGATTTCACTTCGATGGTACGCGTCCGCCATTTCGAGCGCATTTATCAGAACGATGTTGCACACATTGTTTTGCAGATCTTTCATCACTGGTTTTCCGAGCTGCGCGGAATCTCCCGAAACATCCAAGATGTCGTCCCGTATCTGAAATGCGATCCCAAGGTTCAATCCGAAGCGATACATCGCGTCTACAATTTCATCTGTTGCACCTCCTACTAGTGCTCCTGAAGCTGCCGTCGCGGCAAGCAAAGATCCGGTCTTCAACTCCGCTACCTCGAGATATTCTTGCTCTGAGAAACTTGATTTCGTCGCATATCGTGCCTCCAGGTATTCTCCCCTTATCGTCAGGTTTGCAGCCCGTGAGATGTACGACATTAGTCTCGCTAGCTTAGTTTTTGTCAGTGACGTGGAATCGTATTTTGCGAGCTGATTGAAGATCTCAAATATCATCAGGTCTGAAACTAAGACCGCCGCAATCAAGCCCTGTCTCTTGTGAACTGTTTCCTTGTCGTGTCGAAGGTCGGAATTATCGAAGATATCGTCCTGAACGAGAGATGCTTCGTGAGCAAGCTCGTAAGCGAGGGCCGCGGGAATTGCCGACGCGTACTGCCCTGACACCGCCTCACAACTCATTAGCAGAAGAACTGGCCGCAACCTTTTTCCACCAGCTTTCATGATAGCCTGCGCTTCTCGGCTCAAGGGAGACAGCTGGATCAGATCTGTTTCGTTGATCGCTTTCTCGACGGCCAACCGATATTTTTGAATGATGACATCTAGATCGACTGCATTCCCAAAAAGTCGGGAGTCGAGCTTAGATGATTTTTCCAAAAAGCATTACCGGCCCCCAAAAGAGATATTCACCGTCCGCGACAAAATCACAAAGAAATCCGAGGTTCGCGCCGGGGCGCATGGATGCCCAGCGATATGCGAGTGAATACGCTGGAAGTGAAATCATAATGAGCGAGTAAAAAGGGAAAAAGCGAAGCGCCACCAAGGCGACGACGTATGCGACAGAAAGGACATCAAACAGAGTCATCAGGCTGTAAGTTCTGCGGGTACCATATGCAACGGGTATCGTTCGAACACCGAAATCACGATCGGCGTTCACGTCACGTAGGTCAAAGAAAACAGTGTTCGACATGAGCCTCAGAAAAATGAAGGGAGCAAACGCAAGCAATAGAATTGGAATATTCTGATAAAACAGCCCAACTAGGAGGGGAATCAGAGACCATCCGAGAGAGATGACGATATTTTTTACTAGGAGCTTCTCCTTGAGCCGCTTTGCCCCAATTAAAGTTACAAGTTTTTTCGAACCCACTGTGTAGACGAGTGCTAAGAGCAGTGGAACAATGAGTGCAATTAGAAAAACAAAATTTACGGTAGCCGCAATCAGGTATCCTATTCCAAAACTGGCGCCAGATATTGCAGTGAGATACTTGCTTCTCCCTAGGAGAAAATCCGTCCTAGCTGGATTTGAAATACCGTCCTGAGCGACCTCGCTCCCCCTGTTCAGCATGTACGCGCCGTAGGAAAAGAGGTATGCCATGATCAAGAGTAGAATGCTTGGCGTTTGCCCCACAAGGATCGTACTAGAAGCCGCGATACTTGCTGTTCCAAGAGCGAGAAGGTGGCCCCCGTATACTAACTCCTTGAGGACAGGATTTGAGACGACAAGCACGAGCACGGGTACCTCGCTAGTTTGCGCCCAGTTCGTTTTCGGCTTTCGAGTACAGACAGTACTTTACTAACCGCGTCGCTAGGGGCATCGGGAGAAAATTGTTCTCAAATTCTATTAAGTGAAAAGGAGGCTGGCTTCAGAGTCGTACTAGATCTGAAGGAATTTTGATTAAGATCGAGCTGAGGATAATTTTTGAAATCAATTTGAATGTAAACAATGCATTTTTTAGTAGGCTCGAAACCAAGCACGTTAATTTGAGTTCGAAGTTCCAAGACACCCGCGTGCCAACCGGAGTTCCCGGGCTTGATCCGCTGATCCAGGGAGGTTTGCAACGAGGCGACTTTGTATTGTTAATCGGGGGTCTGGGTACCGGCAAGACAATCTTTTCCTGCGAGTTTGTTTACAACGCGGCGCTTACCATGGATGAACCCGCTGTCTTTGCTACATTCGAGGAAGACATTCGCAGTCTGAAGAGAAACATGATGAACTTTGGATTCGATCTGACCGCCCTCGAAGCAAAGAGAAAGCTAAAGCTGCTCGGATTGGACGCTCTTGAAGGCCGCGGGTTGAGTTCCAATATACAGGTTCTTCTCGAGGCAGTTGACGAGATAAAGGCAAAGCGGCTGGTCGTCGATTCTCTCACGGCATTCTTGAGCGGAACTGGAGAAAAATTCGACTATA
>JAPCJU010000085.1 GCA_027886795.1 Nitrososphaerota archaeon
CGCGGTGAGGATTAAAATCAGGATAAAGCCGACGCTCGTTGCTGCCCCTGCCGCTGCTTCGCGCCACATGATGACGCCACCCTTTAGGTCGTAGATTATCGTTTTTGCATCTTGTCTCAGTGTGGAGTAAATCTCTGACAGGTCCTCCACTTCCGTATCATCATCCGGTTTTGTCATGAAACCCACATTCAAGCGGCTGCGATATAGCCTTTAATCTAGACTTTATCCCTCGTCAAGAATCTAGACTAACGCCTAAATTTCTCACTACCAATTGAATTTTGGTGAAGTAAAATGAAGCCAATAAATGACGAAAAAAGAGCGGATCTCAAATGGGTCCAGACGGGAAAGCTGGAGTCCCAACTTTTGGCAAATGATAATCAGGTGGTTGCAAAGCTGGTATGGAAGAACAGTTGGGGATCTCTGGCTACAGGGGAATCGTCCCGGGGAAATTGGACTCTCAAACGTACGGGATTTATTCATCCGAAGATAACAATCCGGGAATTAGGGTCAGATACCAATCTAGGAGCTTTGTCGATGAAATCCGGAGTCGAAGGTACTCTAGTATTAGATACAGGTCATCATATCAGTTCAATCGTTCCGATGAGACAATCACCGTGACTGATTCGCAGGAAAGGGAGGTATTAACGCACAATCGTACTTCAACCACAAAAGACGAGGAAGCTTCTGTGCAGACCGAAAATTCCGATTCAGAAGAGGCTATGTTACTTGCAGTTACCGCTTGGTATCTCATGCTACTCGTCTCGCACTATGACGGCTCCGATGATGTTAGTTTTATCGGGACATTGACCGCGATTATCGGGTCATCGGTGTAAGCTATTCACGACCCGGATTCCTGACCATCCATCTAAAGCCTCATGCGGTAT
This sequence comes from Nitrososphaerota archaeon, assembly GCA_027886795.1. Lineage (GTDB taxonomy): Archaea > Thermoproteota > Nitrososphaeria > Nitrososphaerales > CADDZS01 > DATLTL01. The sequence continues at coordinate 885 of JAPCJU010000085.1, forward strand.
TCCCGATCGCCGATTTTTTCGAAAGTCTTCTTGAAACGGGTTGCTGAAAGCTTTGCTAGCGCCTGTAGCTCACCGCGAGTTCTTTCTCCGAAAACATCCTTTGGGAAAGGAGTAAACGTTCTAACACGCCTTTTCCTTTGCATTTTTCTAAATCTCAGTGTATCCGAATAATTTCTTCGTCTCATCTCATCCAGTTCGTCATAGCTAATTGGAATCTCACGTATTCTGTTCGCAAGCGAAACCCAGTCGATATTTTGTGTTACATTAGACTCCACTTTCCTCTTTATATGATCGGATATACCAGCTGTGACGATCGAAAGAGGACCCAAATAAGAAATAGTTTGCTGGACGACCTTACCCTTTTTTCGTTCGCCCTGAACGAGATAGACATATCGTCGACCCGAGATAGTTTTGAGCCGAACGTACATTTAGTGTAACAAACCAAATCAGAAGGATAAATGTTGTGCCTAAAATATGAAAACTGGGCGCTTCGTGATGAAAGACTGGTCCTTCAGTAAAATAAGGACATTATCGCAAATCGTTTTTTGTAAATTCTGATAAGTTCGTTCTTCTGAGAAATGGATTAATCTGCCCAGTTTTTCAATCGTGAAATCGGAAAAGAAATGAAAACGAGATTTGTCTATACTGGGATTCGGGTAAAAGACATCAAGAAATCAATCGCTTTCTATTCCAAGGTCTTTGGAATGAAAGCGGTGAGAAGGGGTAAGGCGCCGCATGGCGGGATATACGTTGCATTGAGAAATCCAAAGTCAGACCAGGAGCTAGAGCTGAACTGGTACCCGAAGACAAGCATGTTCTATTCGAGTTTCACAAAGGGAGAGGCCCTGGATCACCTTGCCTTCGCGGTCGGAGAAGGTAAAATCGAGCAGGCTTTTCGGGAGCTCGTCAGTAAGGGAGCAAAGCCGGCGGTTTCGCCTGAACAAGCAAAAGGAGTCACGGATGTTTACGTCAAAGACCCGGACGGTAACTGGATAGAATTGCTCGATTGGAAAGTTTAACCAACTCATCTGTTGAAATACGCGTTTGGTTTTCTCTCATTCAGTCTCTCTTGTCGTTGAGCGGCGATATCGTTGTCGAATACAATTTTTGATTCAATTATCCGCCTTCCCTTCGACGCTCTTGCCAGCTCTTGAATCTCCATTATTCCTTGAGTTTTTTCGTATTTTAGACCCATGATGACGCTGTCACCCGGTACGATTCTCCCAAGATATGGATTTGGAGCGATGATTGGCACCCTGTTTTCCAAAACTCTAGCCATCATATAGATTCTCCACGGCTCAATTCCACGGGCAGTTATGAGCGAGGGGTTTAGCAAGAGTTCAGAGCCCTTCAGAACCAAGGTCCTCGCGCTCTCAGGGAATACAACGTCGTGGCAGACCATTACGCCGACCTTGATTTGGTCTATCTCGAACGGCTTGAAACTATCTCCGCCTATCGCAATCTTGTTTTCCCTCCGAAATAGGTGCACCTTTTTCTGTTTAGAAATTAATTTTCCACGCGAAGAAATCGTTGGACTGACGAAAAACGTTTCAGACTTCCCGGACTGAGCTCTGTCATAAACACCTCCCAGATTGATGTAAATGTCAAGCTCACGCGCGAGATCGAAAAAAATCCCGTAAACTTCATCGTCCGGTTTCAATATTTTTTCTGTGAGCCAGTGTTCCGGAAAGCAGATGAGCCGGGCGGACACTGCCGCAGTTCTTGTTAAGGAAACTCCTTCGCGGATTGCTCTTCTCTCATCCTTGGGGTATAGACCCGTTTGAAGAGCCGCTATGACGAGAGATCTCTCCATCTATCGAACACCTTCAAAAGCTAACTAGTTCTATTGAGGCGATGAAACTAACTATCTCACTTGCGATCTCGCTCTTCGAAGCCTTTTTCAAAAACTTTGGCTGCCCTTTCTTCGGCACGATAATCACTTCGTTTTCTTCAGAGCCAAAGCCGATATCTTCTCTGCTGACATCGTTCGCGATAGCGAGGTCAGAACCTGATTTTTCCAGGCTCTGCCGCGCTTTTTCCACAAGCTCCTTTTCGCTCATGCCGTATTCTGCCTTGAATGCAGCTACGAAAATTTCCGGAAATCTTTCCTTTGCTACCTTGACAATCTTCTTTGTTGCTTCGAGCTGAATCGAAAAGTGATCATTCTCTGAGGTGCTTATCTTTCCTTTCTTCGGCGACACGAGGGCATAATCACCAGGAGCGGCTGCGGAGATGAACACGTCGTACTTTCCTGTGGCAAGTTCCTCGAGAACGGAATTCAGCATGTCTTCTGTTGATACGACGCTTCTAACTCTGATATTTCGGAATTCTTTTGGCAGGTTCACTCCCGGGCCATGGATCAGACACACTTCCTTCGCACCCCCATCCAAGCAAGCTTGGGTTAGGGCAATCCCCATTTTTCCCGAGCTCGCATTTGAAATGAACCTCACCTGATCTATTGCCTCCCTAGTAGGACCCGCGGTGATCAAAAATCCAAGATTCTCCAGTTCGTCTGAAGATTCAGTTTTTGTACCGATTGCAGAGAGGACTGCGTTCAGCACTTCTTCAGAAGAAGCAATCTTTGATTTTGATTCCTCAATCTTCCCTTTGACGAATTTAACGCCAAGTTTTTCGAGCCTCGCAATCGATTCTTGGATGAAGGGATTTTTCATCATGGGTTCGTGCATTGCAGGAACAATGATAAGCGGAATATTCGTACCGAGAGAAGTGCAAACTAGAGTCGAAACGGGGTCGTCTGCGATTCCGGAGGCTATCTTCGAAAGAGTATTTGCCGTACACGGAGCGATTACGATCGCATCCACTCGGCTAGAAGTGACTAGCTCGACGTGCTCGACCTTGCCAGTTATTTTCGTTATCGGCGAGTTTCCCGTAGACCATTCAAAGATCATTGGAGATACGAGTTCAGCGGCCTCTGCAGTCAAGACTGGAATTACTTCAGCGCTGTGGCGCATGAGTGTCCGAGCGATCCGCGGGGCTTCAGTAATCGAGACGCTAGCAGTCACGCAGAGAGCAATCTTTTTTCCGGAGAGCTCCTTGCCATCCGACCCCGTGATGTCTTTCAGATGGGACAATTTTCAACCACCTTTCTCGCTAGCCTCCTGCCTGATTCCGACCTACGATTCCCCATGGAAATGCTCGTGGTAGTGTTCCACCGGCGCCAGTGAACCGAATGCCCGCTGTACGACTTCGCTCATTGCTGGATGTATGTGGATCGCTTCCTCGATTATTTCGGCGCTTTGTGTGGGCGCGTACATGACGTTGATTATCTCCTGGATTAGGACGGAAGCTTGAGGTCCGATGATGTGGGCACCCAGGATTTTCATGTCAGAGCCATCGACGATCACCTTAACGAAATAATCCTTGACGTTCATGGCTTCTCCCTTTGCCGTATTCTCGTACTTGTAATTTCCCACCAGCACTTTTTCATTTCCGATCTTATCGATGGCTTCTTTTTCCGTCATTCCCACGGCGGCAACTTCTGGATATGAGAAAACGGCGTGTGGTATCGCGTGGTAGTCCACCTTGACCCTCTTTTTCAAAATCGCGTTGAGAAAGACGACCTCTGATTCGTAATTCGCGACGTGCCTGAAAAGATATTTTCCGTCGGCGTCTCCGAAAGACCAGACGCCCGGCTGGGAGGTCTCAAGGTACTCGTTAACCTCGATCCAGCCTTTGTCTGTTGTCTTCACCCCTCCCTTTTCAGGATGCAGAATGTCAGAAAGGGGCCCCCTGCCCGAAGCAATCATGATTTCATGCGCATCAATTGTTCTTGTTTTTCCGGTTTCTCTGTCGTGAGCGGTTAGGCGTTTTAGCCCGCCTGAGATCTTCTGGGCCTCTATGACTTCGTGATTCGTGATCATCTCGATGTGCCTAGCAAACTCCTTCTTTGCCAGTTCTGAGATTTCTGGCTCTTCCTCTGGGAGAAATCTTGGATTTCTTCCTATGATCGTCACCTTCGAACCCATCGCGGAAAGAAAGTGGCCAAACTCGGCAGCGATGTACCCGCCGCCGACTATCGCGATGCTCTTTGGAAGTGCTGTGAGCTTGAGGACAGTATCACTCGTCAGGTAACCGGTTTCTTGCAGCCCCTTGATTTTCGGAATTACGATCGCAGACCCGATTGTGAGGAAAATCATCTTCGACGTGATAGTCTCATTTCCTACTTTCATGGTATAGGGGGAGACAAACTCCGCAATGTCATGATAATAGTCAATGTTTTGAGAAGAGGAAAGTCCCCTACGAATCGACTCGATGTCGTTTCCGATCAACTCTCGCATTCTATTCATGATCTTGAGAAAATCGATCCGCTTGATTTCGGTTTCAACGCCTAATTCCCTTGCTTCTTCGATTGTCCTAACGAGCTCGGCGGGATAGAGAAGTATCTTCGAGGGTATGCAGCCGCGAGTTAGGCAGATTCCCCCGGGCTCATCCTTGTCGATAACCGCAATTTTGATCTTGGGGTTGCGAGATATCAGCGCGTCTAGAAGATTTGTCGCAGAACCGCTGCCGATAATGATCAAGTCATATTGTTTCAAGATAAGCTATTCAGAAAATTACAGCAACATATAAGTTAGAATCGACAAAGTGAACAGCAGTTCTTAGTATGTCTGACCTACCCAGCGATACTCCGAGGTGGACCGTACCAAAGCGCGCGCGAATGAACAACGAAAATCTCCACATATCTGATTTTATTCTGGTGAGGAAGCAGAGCGACAGCGATTCCGTTTTGTTCTTGAAAGCTGGCGATAAATTTCCGGTTAGTTTCAAAAGGGGCAAATGGCTTATCCCCGCGGCGATCCTCGATTTTGGAGAATCCCCGAAAAAATTCGGAAAAAGAATCCTCGGCGAGCAGTTGAACAATTCCGAGTACCTCGAGCCGACTTTTCTTTCGATGCAATCTTATCTCGGGGCGCACTGGGATATCGTCTTCGTATTCGAGTGCCATCTGGTTGAGGGAAAACCAGCGC
>JAPCJU010000086.1 GCA_027886795.1 Nitrososphaerota archaeon
GGTTTTCCCGTGACTACTTCGGGAACTTGATATCCCTCCAACTGGCTGTAAGTATCGAGGATCCAAGCCATCGTCTGAGAATCGGTGTAAACATCCGGGGCGGGAACATCCTTGTGTGGGCCGATGAACTCTGAGATCGCCGCAGCGTACCTGCGGGTCAACCTCTCCTTTTCAGTTGCAGACATGTTCTTCGGGTCACAGATTACGCCTCCCTTTGCGCCCCCGTAAGGAATATCGACTACTGCGCATTTCCAGGTCATCCACGTGGCGAGTGCCTTAACTTCGTCAAGCGTGACATTTGGGTGATACCTGATTCCTCCCTTGAAGGGCCCCCTCGCGTCCATGTATTGCACGCGATAACCCTGAAAATTCTTGACCCTGCCATTATCCATCTTTACGGGCAAAGAAACGGATAGTATTCTCTTCGGTTGCGAAAGGACTTCAACAATGTCGGGATCCAGATTGATCAGTTTCGCAGTCTCACTAAGTTGCTTCATGGCATTCTGGTATGGATTTAGCTCGATGCTTGACAATAATTATCTCCCTTGCTAGAATTTATTACGAAAAGATGAATCATACGGCAAGCTTCCGTTATTTAACGAAGACTGTATTGTCTTAAGTTAGGCTGCAATACCAAGAGCTTTGTTTGTCATACGAATAGAAGTCGATCTATCTGTAACATCGAACATTGCCCTTATTGCATCTACATTTTCAGGAGTTACAATGGCTTCCTGGTGTACTGCCATGAAAAGATAGATTTCCTTCCCGATAACTTTGATAGAATCCTTCCAGACCACCGCCTCAAAGAGGTCATTCCGGGGACGGCCCATCTCCCTCGCCAGATCCATGACATTGCCGGTGGACTTGATTCCGTCCTTCTTGCTCGAAACAAGCATGAGGCGCGGAGTTTTCAGAAACTTTTCCAAAAGCTTGTCTTCGGTTGGTGAATCTGCTTTTACTGAAACAATCAGTGAATGAAGATGCATGTGTGTGGTAGGAATCTTCATCGCCATGGAGATGACTGGAAAATTCGGCAAAACAGTGTTTACGTCGGGGCCGTGGTGGGACGGTATACTTACAGGATCCAGAACTACTGCATCAATTGGCCCCTTATTACTCTCGTCTGGATCTGCGGCTCGCCTTGCAATTACCACGTTTGCCTTTGAAATACCAAATTCCTGATCGATAGAGTTCAATACTCGGCAAAGAGCCGTAGTATTGCAGGACACGACCCTCACGTATTTTTTTCCGACAGCATGTTCAAAATTGCATTGCGCAACAAAAGAAGTGTCAGCAATCTCAGGTTCTTCACCTCCCTGAAATATCGCCTTCCTGCCAAGTTCTTGGTACATCTTTTTGTTCACGCTCCCAACATCTTCCGGCGTGGCATCAATTACGATGTCTGATTCAGCGACGAGATCCTTTGATGTCCCCTTGCAATCAAACCCAGAATCTAGGAAGGCCTTCCTACCTTTTTCATCCGACGCAAAGACATGATACCCCCTGTCGATTGCAGATTTTGCTTTGTAGTCGGGTTTTACCTTCGCGACACCGACAAGTTTCATGTCGGGCTGCAACGTAACAGCATCAGCGACTCTTCTTCCGATAACGTTGTAGCCGTTTACGGCGACCTTGATCAATTTGGTTGCTTCATCTTTTTTTCGTATGCTTCCAGTGCCACGATCAGAGGTAATTTTTTTCCTCCCAGAAATAGAACTAGAGCGCCACCAGCCGTGCTTACCAGATCAATCCACTCCTTGATTCCAAATCTTTGAAGCGCCGCGCTGAGGTGTCCGCCGCTGACAATCGTCGTTCCGAAGGACGAAGCCATGGCTCTAAGCAGTGATTCAGTTCCCAATCCGAACCTGGAATCCTCGAACAAACCTGGAGGACCGCTCATGAAAATTGTGCCGCTACTTCGTATGATGCGAGAATAATGATCTATCGTTTTCGATCCAATGTCGAATACTTTGTCACCGTTCCTCAATTCAGAGACGGGAATCTCGACTCTTTCTTCTGACCTGAGCACAGCAACGTCGATCGGAAGTTCAAACGTGTCAGGGTAGTCTGCCATGAGGAATGTAGCCCTGTCGACCATCTTGTCCTCTCTATCGATGCCGATATCGTACTCGATTTTCCTTGAGCCCTTCAGAAATACATTGGCAATCAAACCGCAGAGGAGCACTTTATCCGCCCGCTTGTTTGCGATTAGAGTGTCAATTGCTTCAAGCCGATCCGAGACTTTGGCGCCACCGAGCACTGTGGTGAATGGAGCCTTGGAAACCGTCAGGATTCTATTGAGTGATTTTAATTCCTTGCTTACTAGTCGTCCCGCGCAAGTCGGAAGAAGATGGGAAAACCCCACTATTGAGGGGTGGGCACGATGGGCTGTCGGGAATGCATCCAGAACACACGCATCAAAATGCTTGTACAGCTTCTGGACGAGAATAGTCCTCGAAGCAGCCTCGGGCGAAAACTCCATGTTCTCCTCTGCCGTAAATCGGAGGTTGTCGAGAAGGAGAACTTCTCCATTCTTCAAAGAGTCAATGTCCTTGATAGCTGAAGGTCCGAAAATGTCGTCTGCGAAACGAATATTTTTGCCGAGTAGTTGCGTCAAAGCTTCAGCGTGTTGTTCCATGCCGATGTAATCGTCTCTACCGACTCTTCCCTGATGAGATCCTACAACAACTCTGCATTTGTTAAGATCCCTGATGGAGACGGTAGCTTCCTGGATTCTGTTTAATTCCATCAGTTTGCCAGTCTTTGGCTCAAGAGGCGTATTCATGTCGACGCGCAAAAAGACAACCTTTCCCTCTAATGCGAGGTCTTCAATTGTCAGCATAGTTGCGTGGCCTCGTTTTTCTCGGACGCGCCTTTAACAATTACGAAAATATATAGCGGAATTAGAACTGTTTAGGCAGTTTCTTCCAAGAGACGATCAGAAATTCTCCTCAATATATTCAAGCCAATTCTTGTAGACGAGTTCCGCCTCGCTAATCTCCCGTTCGCGGGTACCGGTTGGAAGATCGACCTCAACCTTATGAAATTCTGCTTTACCACTTTCCACTTTTCCGGTCATGATGACCCTTGGCGCTGAATCACCTTTGTCAAGTGCTTCAGGAAATACCGGAACAAAGCTCAGAACTATGTCATCACCATGCAAGTAGATTTCGTATCCACCTTGGTTGTTGGAATATTTTTGTAATTTTTCTAGAGTAACCTTAAGTTTTGACAAGCCTTTTCACCGTTAACTAGTTCGATATCGTCTTCGATATTGTGGCTGACAGTACGTTGGGGAAATCAATTGCTCAAGTAATATTAGCGTTTTATTTGGGGAAATTTACCCTCCCGATTAAACAAACTCTACAGCGATCATGCGACCATGCAGCATTTTCTAAACCTTGACAAGTGTAACTGCGGAGCTTACAGATACATGGCTGTCAGGGAACACAAAAAAAGCTATGAGATCTATCTAATCCATCACACGCATTTACCAAGCGGGCAGGACACCAGAAAGTATGCTAAGCTCGCTTCGATCCCAAAATTCCGTTTGAATTTGCATGATGAAAGGACTAACGAAATTTCTACCGAAAAAATTCTGAAGTTAACCTTTGAGCAATCTCTTGCGCTTCGGTCCGTTTTGAGTCAGCTGGACAATCCTAAAGAAAAAGATTCGGTATCCTCAGATCTCCCCGCGAATGATCTTGATTTTCAGCCGGGAGAAACTGAAGAAGTCATTGCCGAATGACTGCAGAAACGGCTTTTCTTGGCAAGATTAAGTCCTGGACACCGTGGTGTCGGGGCTGCACTATTGCTTGTCATTGAATGATTCTTGCCGCGTAAAGTAGACAACGGGCGACAAAAGTAGAGCTGTTGCGTATCAATTCGAAATCATTCGGGTTTTGCTCTTCGCACGAAACAACGACCTGCGACATCAGGGGTGCGCAACAATTTTTCCTCTTCAGCGTGGCACCCAAAATCTAGCCTTTATCACGCAAGTCCTGATCTGTAACAAAAGATTGAATTCTGCTGAAATTCGATTTTGCGAAATTTGGGATATCAAAAGTCGTATTGGTCCCAGTCATCGTCTCCGAGGCTGAACTCTGATACTTTCTTTTTCCTTTCCTCATCTTTCAATCGTCGTTCCGGTATTTCTTTGCCGGCATCTACCTGGATTTCTTCGGCTTTCTCAGGTTCTTCTTCTTGTTCGTCTTTAGTGATCGGGGCTTGAGTTACTTTTGGTGGCCCAATGTCGAATCTTGATTCTAGAGGATTCGGCGCATCAGAATTAACTGGGGTTTCATGTATTACCTTTTCAACTGCTTTGAGAACGGATATCTTTTTTGCAACATCAGCCTCTTCGTCAACTGCTGTCTCGGATACTTCTCGTTCTGGAGGAATTTCTTTCTCTACCTCCGCGGGGGCTACTGTCGTTGCTTCAGCTGTCGATTTTTCGAAATGTTCGTTGACTAGATCAATGATTTGTTGTCCAATCGATTTCGTACCTGTTGAAGAGAGTATCATGACGCCGTACGCCTTGCTCACAGCCTCCTCCTCCTTTGACGGCGGAGTGAGTGCTATCAACAATGTGAAAGTCGGATCGACATCGTATTTCTTCGCAAACAGCCCGATAATGTCCTCCTCTTTCGGTTCAAACGTGAAATTGGCGACTACGAGTGCAGAGCCTTTCTTTGCCACAATGTCAAAATTGTGTGTTGCGCCAGACTTTCCAATAAGGTCTCGTCTCAAACCTACGTCGTATCCTGCTTCCTTTAGGGTTCCCAGAATCGAGGCGAGAGGGAGAGTACCCTTGGCGACTGACCGCTTTGTTTCCTCGGAGAGTTCGAATTCGTAGATTGGCTCGTACCTTGCTTCCTTATACGTGAAAACGTCATCGCAAGAGTTGCATTTGTGGCTCATCCGGGGAGCTTCAAACCTGGAACCACAAGAATTGCATTCGAAGCTCGTCCCGATCTTCCTGTAATCGACCTCGCTTACTGTGTTCTTACACTTCGGGCAAACCAGAACGTTTCCTTTCTGGAACTTTTCCTTCGAACCAATGAATCCACACCTGATGTGTTCAATGATAGAGGCCTTCCCAATGTCAAAGGAGGAGCATCTTGGGCAGTTGTATTTGGAGTAAACTGAAGGGCTTCCACATGTCGGGCAAACTATGACCTTGTCCAGAAGTTTTGATTTTAGGATGCCTGCGTTCTTCAGTTTCTCGAGAAACTCCTGAATCTCCGCCTCGCTTTTGTCAGAAAATATGGTTGACAGCGCAGGGTATGACAGACCTTTAGTATCCAGCCTGGGGGTGATCAGGTAGACACCTTGGTCCACCATTCTCTGAACTATCGATTGAACGTCCTGGTTGATCAGGAGGGCGTCCTTTTCAGAACCAACCTCCTGTTTTGACATTTTATTGCTCACCCCTTTTTTGCCGAGTTACTTCCAAACCTTAGTTTACAAGAACGAACACGTTTCCATAGCTACGGTATCGAAAAGATCCCTATTCCTGGTGCGTTGAATATCAGAATAGTGATCACTATCAGAATTAATGAATGTCTCAATCCCGCCGATGCCGAACCATCTACAATCTTACCTGCTACTATTCCTCCGAAAAGTGATTCGAGTAAGCCTGCCAAGAAGAAAATGGATTCAAAGTAAACTGGACTTATCCGGCTAAGGTTTATGGAAGCATGTCCGCCTGCAGATAATCCTGAAGGACTGGTTGCCGTGATAGGAAGTTTGTCTAGAGGTCCTATGAATTGAGCAGTGATTATGAACGCTATGATCAGGAAAATTATTATTGAGATGTAGAC
>JAPCJU010000087.1 GCA_027886795.1 Nitrososphaerota archaeon
GTACAGCTTTGTAACACCCTGATCTGCTACGACAAATCCAAAATTCACCGTCCCTACTGAAGGCACCCAGTAGAACACATTTCCAAAAGCGATCTTACCGCCCGTAATCGAAGTGTTCGTGACGTAGGATTTTATGAAATTGTTTACGAAACTGGTCGCGGAGGAATTCTCAGGTACAGTTTGGTATGTCGTCGTACCTATTTTGTCCACGATGTTTACATTTGCAACCGAAGAGTTTGAAAGCTGGATTCCGCGAGCTGTAAATAACTCATTGACGTATTGAGTCCTCAACGTTGAATTTGTGAAGATTGGCCCAGTACTAACGCCCGGAAGCCCATAAGTCAATATGAGGCTGGAATTCGTCGGGATTAGATGCACGGGGGCACTCGAATTCTCGCCGTCAATAACGTCTACGAACGGATTTCTTTCAATCACGCTTGTGCCAGAAGACTGATGGATATATGCTGGTATGAAATAATAGAGATGTCCATTGACTGGATAAAGTAATATGTTTCCGGGAGTCGCCTGGGTTAGCGTAACCGCTTGTTGGGTAGCATAATCCGTCTTGAACGCGTTTAGGGCAGCGGTGGGCCCAAGAAGAGGGACGGAACCCAGAACGGTTGAATTTGCCTGATAAAGCGTCATCTGCCCTAATTGACCACCTCCTGAGGTCACGTAGAGACCTGCGAGATTCTTGCCGGTCGATCCCATGAACTCGACAAGCTGAACGGCGTCGAAAGACACGTTATTACCGGATACGAACGGGATGTAGAGAACTTCTGTATTCGATGGGCGCTCGAAAAAGTCAGACCCCGATCTGAAAATGCTCGGAGTATTGACGTGAAGATAGAAATCAGCGTCCAGTTGTCCAAGGTAGTATTGGTTTCCGAGAAGCTGCTCAGGGTACCTGAGTTGCGGCTGGAGCCAAGACGGGACCGGCCCCCAGCTGGGATAATACTGTTTGTAGAACGAAGTTAGAAAGTTATCATTTCCTGGTACGGTGTAGCCCTGCATTTGCCCCGTGGCGACGTTAACCAGTACGACACCGAAGAATCTGAGATAGTCCTGAAGGGGAGTGTTCGGGACGTTAGCGAAACCACTGTGCAGTGGGTAGTCCACGAAGACTTGAATTGCGAAATACAAATTATTGCCGCCCTTTTGTGCAGAGTCGGTCACAAGATAGGTCGAGCCGTCTTCAATCAGACCGCCAATCAGGACGTTCTGAACCCTCTGGAAGACTTCCCGATCGTGAAGCATCTGTATGCAGTCCTGCGGCGGCGAGAAGGCATACCCCAGCTGCCCCTGTTCTAGGAACCATAGCGCCCTTTGAGCTCCGCACAAAGTATAGTCCGGAGACCCGCTGTAAGAGACATTTTCGATTTCCTGAACTGAAGATGCTGCGTGGACGTACACATCGTTCGCAAACCCTGGTTCGTCAACCAGATCTTCTCCATAATACATCAACGGCTGCGAAGGGAGTCTGAACGCCTGAGTAACGTTCACAAAATCACCAGTGTGGGTGTTTAGAGCTATTATCTTAGAACTGTGCGTGTAGATCAGATGGACTCCGATCCAGTCGTTCGGATCTGGATAGTTGAACGTGGTGGGCGTGACCCAGTATTCCTGTCCGTAAACATAGACTATGGAAGGTGGGGCAAGGTGAAGCCAGTTCACTCCAATTTCGTTTTGACTTTGCGTATAGGAAGAGTTTGTGTCCCAATTTCTGATCAGCGAAAGCGTTGTTGAAGCGTTTCCAGAGGGAATGTGGCTGATATCAGTGTAAGTGACGTTTTGAATGCCAGCTGCCCAACTCCCTACTGCAACCTGTTTTGACACGAGCGGATCCCATTGATAAGCTATGTAGTTGTTGTTGAAATTCAGTCTAAAGTAAGTAAAGGCGCCAAGGTTGAATAACAACAATCCGATTATTATTAGGGCGGCGATTATTACCGCGGTCCTCCTTCGCTGAGCGAGAGGTATTGTTTCGCGAGTGGATCTGATGTGAAAGAAAATTGCTAGGACGACAAAGGAAGCTAGAACTGTAGTAACAGCTCCCCATTCGTACGGGATAGTGATGTCCATCCCCCAATACGGGATTCCGACAAACACCGAGAAGACAACAGCCGAGAGAGCGACGAAAATGTCTCTCAGCCACTTGTCCCCGGCTCTGATAACTACGTCTCGAATAAATTTGAGGAAAAATCGGAGTGCGATTGCTACCATCAAGACAGAGGCAAAGTAAACAAGGATCTGATATTGAATTTCCATGGTCGGAACGAGCGAAATGATTTCCTGCGCGGTTGCAGTATGAATCGGAAGAGTTGCTATTGTGGGGACAAGGCTCCAACTGCCGTAGCCTTTGAGCGCCATGTCAAATACAATTGTAAGATTTCCGAATCCTGGAAAGCCGTTGTAAAGACTGAACAACGCAAAAAGAATAGTCCATTTCAGAAACTGCCAAAAGCCCCAGAGTAATTTAGACGGTCGGATGTACAATGGGCGAACTCTTCTTTGCGGCGTTCCGCCCCCAAATCCACCGAACGGAGTTTGCCGGTATTGGAGCCCAATCAGCGCATTGAAAGATTCGAAGAGATCGCTCCTTCTTGGAAATGGGTTTATGAAAAATAGTGCCAGAATTGCCGAAACGAGAAAAGTCAGGCCGCCGTAAAAGTTGATCCCAAACCAATCCAGTCCAGCCTTTTGCCCGTACATTGTTTCCAAGATAGTCCAGTTCAGCCAAATGCTCGCCGCGTACAAGGCAACTATTACGACGATGATCGCGAGGATTATCCAGGGCAGGATGCGATGGCGTTCCCTTATCGGAACTTGGGAGCCCGGAAAGTCGTCGCCGCCCTGCATTCTATTCCTCAATTGCTCGAAGCAGTTTTTCCTGCTTTTAAGTCGAATGCCCGAAAAAGACCGAGGAGTGTGATCTTTATTGCGCCGAAAGCCGGTTGTGTCTCTGAAGAATGTCCAGAGCCGGCGAGTTCAATCGATTAATCTTTCACGTCGACATGGATTCTTTCTACGCCTCATGCGAGCTCAGTCGAAAAACTGATCTTAAGGGGAAACCGTTCGTTGTGGGAGCCGATCCTCATCAGGGAAAGGGAAGGGGTGTCGTTTTGGCGTGCAACTATGAGGCAAAAAAGTTGGGGCTACGCTCTGGAATGCCCATTTCACGAGCGTGGGAGCTTTGTCCAAACGCGAGCTATGTTCGACCGGATTTCGATTTTTACATCCAAGTGTCCTCAAGAGTCATGAGCTATCTGAGAAACTTTGCGGAAAAAACGGAGCAGGTAAGCATCGACGAGGCCTACCTTGAAGTCACAAACCACATACGAGCTGTTTCAGAGGAAATGGGAAACGGTGATCAAGATAAGGCGATCATCGCCTTGGCAGCTTCCATAAAAAAATCGATAAGCGAGAACGTTGGCATAACTTGCAGCATCGGCGTGGCCGATTCCAAGATAATAGCCAAAATCGCTACCGATATGAAAAAACCTGACGGGTTGACAATTGTTCATCCGAATGAATCGGTGGAATTTCTCGCTCCTCTTTCGGTCTCAAAAATTCCCGGAGTAGGCAAAGTAACGCAGAAAACCCTTTTGGAAAAATTCAAGGTAGAAAAAATTTCAGATCTTCGAAAGGTTCCCCCGGATGACCTGAGAGACGGCTTCGGCAAAAGTTCGATCTGGCTCCTAAACGTTGCCAATGGGATCGACGAGAGCGATGTGGTTGAAAGCTGGGATCCGGTATCTATCTCAAGCGAAACAACCTTTGAAGAAGATGAAGCGGTGTATTCAAGGGTCCATAACTTGATGAACGAGGTTGCGAAAGATGTTCATGCGCGACTAATTTCTGACAGGTACCTCTTTAGGAACGTTGGAATCAAGATACGATTCACGGGTTTTGAGACCCACACGAGGTCGAAATCGCTAAACGCTTACTCCGATTCTCTGAAGGCGATCATTCACGAGTGCGACAAACTTCTTTCCGAGTTTCACGAATCAGAGAAAAAGGTCAGATTGATCGGAGTGAAAGTGTCGAGTCTGAAAAAAAGGGAAGAAAATCAGCGGACGCTCGCTGACTTTAACGCTAGTTGAACTTGATTCCGAATTGGTTCAGATAGGCCACATCGTCGAAAGGCTTACGGCTCTTTTTCCCTTTGTAATTCTTCGTTGGAAAGCCAAATGGCAAAATCGTCAAAATATTCAAGTTTCTGGGAATTTTCAAAAGATCCTTTACCTTGTCCCGATCTATAGAGCCGACCCACGAGTTTCCGAGTCCAAGATCCCAAGCCTCGATAGTCATGCTCTGGACTGCGCGCGTCGAATCAATTTCAGACCACCTGTTCTGTGGATCGGTGACTACAGCGATCGCAAAAGCGGCGTTTGAAATGTGCCTTCCAGAGGGCGAAAGATCAGCAATCTTCCCCAAAAGATCTCGGTCGGTTATTGCGATGAACGACCAAGCCTGCATGTTGCGGGCGCTCGCAGTCATTCTACCAGCATCAATTATTTTTCTGATCGAGGATTTATCAAGCGATTTGGAGCGATCATACTCACGCACCGTCATGGCGCGAGAAATGGCTTCACTAGTTTCCATGATTTAATCTCGTTTGTGAAAATGAGGTGACGATATAATAATTTCTTGACTTGGCAAATCACACTGTTAGATCTTTTTTTGAAAGTACCTGAAACATTTCGAGTAATGGTCTTAGGTCAGGGAACTGAAAGTCCGGGACCTCGAAACCTGAAGTGGGAGGAATTATTGAAACTTGAATCTCTCCGATCTCAAAAAAAATAGCCACAATTCTCCCAATCCTGTTCTTGCTCCCGCTGCCTTTTTAAGCATAAAATACAATTAGATCATGAAAGAGAGTCAGCGTGTGTTGAACGAGGGACGTTATTTAGTCTCGAGCGTCTATTCCTTCATTACTTACTCCAGCGTTAGCTGAATACTTTTTCTGCAGAGGTGTTCTTTTGCCAAGTGGCGATACTAGTAAGAAATTTGATTCAGTTGCTATCTACAGGATTCGAAAACTGCTCTCAGACCTTTCGAATAAGACCGGAAGAGGAACAGAGCTCGTAAGCCTGTACTTGCCTCCGAAAAAGGCAGTTCACGAAGCAATTGCCGCCCTGAGGGAGGAAAGTGGAACTGCCTCAAACATAAAGTCCGATACCACGAGAAATCATGTACAGGACGCCCTGACAAAGACGATGGCACGTTTGAGGCTGTACAAGCAGACCCCGGAAAACGGAATAGTGATCTTTTGCGGGGCGATTCCCGGTCCAGGCGGACCCGGAAATGAAACCATTGATCTGTTCGAGGTATTGCCCCAAAAACCTGTTTCTGTTTATCTTTACAGGTGCGACGATCATTTCCACCTTGATCCGCTGCGAGATATGTTGCGCGAACAAAACGTGATCGGAATTCTTTCGATGGATGCGACGGAGGCAGGACTAGGCATCGTTTCAGGGGATACGTGGGAGGTTGTCGACACGATGAGCTCCGGTGTCTCGGGCAAGACCAAGAAGGGAGGTCAATCCGCGAGGCGGTATGAGCGTCTTCGCGAGATGGAATTATCAGACTACTTCAGGCGGCTCGCTGATCACTCCAAGAAGGCATTTTTAGAGCAGTATCAGGTGAAGGGATTGATCGTCGGCGGGCCAGGGCCGACCAAGGATGAGTTTGTCAAGGACGGATACCTGGACTACCGGTTGCAGAACGCAGTCGTTGGCACTATTGACTCCGGTTATGTGGGTCGAGAAGGCGTCCGAGAGACGATAGAAAAGGCGGGAAA
>JAPCJU010000088.1 GCA_027886795.1 Nitrososphaerota archaeon
AGACTCTCTAGCTCGATGAATGTGGCAGGTCGTAAATTTTTCTGAATGGTGTCAACTTTGGAGGAAGATCTAGGCAAACAAAAACCCGCTTGCGTTTAAACAAATAAGGTTTGCATATGATCTGAAGCTGCATTAACTTAAGATATGTTTGTTCCAGCAAAAAATCAAAGGGGCACTAGTAAGAGTTGGCAGAACAGGATAAAGAATCATCCACCCCCAAATTTTCCTTTACCATTCGCAGACTGAACGAATCTAGTAGCCGATTGGCACGTCTATCAGATCAAAATCGAATCCGGGATGTGGAGGAAATTTGGGAAGCTTACTGCGATGTCGAGGAGGCGATTGCAATTTCGAATTTCAAACTTGGCGTGTTTGATAGAGTGGGAAAAACAAGAAAACTGACGATTTCATTCAAGGACGATCCCTCAAAAATGCCGGAACAAGACCTGCGGAAAAGATTCATTTCAATTGAATCGAATTTGTCAGCAGCGAAAGAAAACTTCGAGAAGGGTATGGGAGACGAAGGCGCAGAGCTGGCAAGAAGGGCTCGGGACGATCTGAAGAAAATGTTGATCGGTCATGAGAAATCAAATAAAAGCGCAAAGAATGTTAGAACGAGCTATTCAAGATAACTCGTCCGCGAACTTACTCCTTCTTTCCTTTCTCTTCTTCTTCCTCTGACTCTTTTTCTTCTTTATCGACTATCCGTTTTACAAATTTTAGAGAACCGTCTTCACTCAAAATTCTGAATTGTTTCTTC
This sequence comes from Nitrososphaerota archaeon, assembly GCA_027886795.1. Lineage (GTDB taxonomy): Archaea > Thermoproteota > Nitrososphaeria > Nitrososphaerales > CADDZS01 > DATLTL01. The sequence goes on from JAPCJU010000088.1 coordinate 761, forward strand.
ATGTCTTTTGTATGCAGAAATCGTTTCAGGTACGTTCTAACTTCTGGGCCCCTAACGTGAGACTTTGGGGATTTGTCTTCGAAAGTAACGATATCACCGTCCTTGTCACTTTTCACGGGAAGTTTTGACTCTATGAACGCAACCAACTCGTCCTTGGAATCAGATTCCAGGTCTGCAATATCAACGCTTACCATTTTTTACCTCATTTCTCCTATCGATGATATCCTCAGCATCTGGCCCGGTCCCAATATAAACTACTGGTGTCGCCAGTTCATCCTCTACTTTTTTCACAAACTCCCTAGCCTCGCTCGACAAATTCGTGAAAGCTCTCTTGTGGCCCATATCCGGGAATATCGAGTCTAGCTTCGTTATCGCAATTTGGGTAGCGGAATTCAAAACCACAGACCTCCTTGCGAGTTTGAAATTGAACGGCGCGGCCCTTCGAAGTCTTCCGGTTACACTACCATATTCTTGCCACCCCCTGCTCAGTGTTTGTTCAGCCGGGAGTTCGCCTTCAAGCGTGCCTCCTCCGACTCTTGTCAGATACGATTTGAATACCACCAAGACATCATCCACTCTCTTGGGACCGATTCCTACGTCCGAGCAAATCCCTGAAGCGCTAACGTCTTTGCTAGTCACGTAGGGGTAATCGCCGTGGTATAGCGACAATAATGTTCCTTGAGTCCCCTCTACGAGGACTGTTTCTCCTCGATCGAGGGCTGAATTTAGTGAAAGAGCAACATCTTCCAAGTAATTTGAAAGTGATTCTTCCTGAGCCGCGATTCGACCCACCCTCATGACCCTGTCCGAATTTGCAGGCCCCGTTCCTGTGCCCGTCGTTCCTATGGTATCCTTGAGATGCCCCTCCTTATCCAGAGTGATGTGTTTACTTTCGATTATGGCACAATTCCTGTCCACTTTCGCCCTAGCTTGACAACCAAGTTGTTCCACTTCTCGAAAGAAGACTACAGGATCTACTAAGACACCCGCGCCGATCAGAAGCCTAGTAGACTCATTGACTACTGCGCTGGGTAGCATTCTAAGTTTCAGAGTCTTTCCATTGTATTCGATAGTGTGACCTGCGTTTGGCCCCACTCCACCTCGTGCGGCAATCGATGGTTTGTCTTTCAACGCAAGATAAGAAATGATCTTGCCTTTCCCCTCATCTCCATAGGCGCCTCCAACAATTACGCAACAACCCAATCTTAATCACTATTTGTTTCTAAATTGAATGTACGGTGTAAGCTCTACCACAAACAAAACTTGACTATCTGCCATATCGCCTAGATCTCCGCTGATAAGTTCTGACGGCCCTCATAAGGTCAATCTTTCTAAAATCCGGCCAGTATTCATCCATGAAGACCAGCTCAGAGTAGGCGCTCTGCCATAGGAGAAATCCGGATAACCTTTCTTCACCAGATGTCCTGATAACGAGATCCGGATCAGGATTAGGAAGATAAGACGTGTACAAAGAGTGCTCGATCGTTTTCTGATCAATCTCTTCCGGTGAAATTTTTCCCTCCTTCACCAACTTCGCTATAGACCTCACGGAATCGACAATTTCTGTACGACCTCCATACGCGATTGCAATATTCAGAAAATGCTCCGAGTAATCGGCAGTCTTTGCTTCGATCGTTTCCAGAATCTCTCTCATCCTCGGAGTGACTAGCTCGAGCCGACCTATCGCCGTAACTCTGACCTTGAACCTCGTTATTCTTTCGTCAGTCAATAATCTGTTTAATCTCTCAGTGAAGAGCTCGAAAAGCTCCTTCAGCTCTACTGGAGACCTGTTGAGATTCTCAGTCGAAAGCAAATACAATGTTATCGTCCTGATTCCGATTTCGTGGCACCATTCTAGAAGATCTTCTGCGGTATTTGCTCCCTCTATGTGACCAATTACCCTTTCAATTGATTTCTTACTTGCCCACCTTCTGTTGCCGTCGAGAATTATTGCAATGTGTTTCGGTATCTCTCCTCGTTTGATGCTTCTAGAGAGTATTGCCTCGTAAACGCGGTACACTCCGAGGACGTTGAGTATCGAGGGCATTGATTCGGTTCACCTTCCGCCATTTCAAGTATTGCAATCAATTATCGCGTGAACACTAGCAAGCTCTCCGCATACATGATGCCGGGGTAGAACTTGTTCAGCCGCCGTTTTTCTAGGGCGGCCCAATTTGTCCCAATACTTTGAATCTTAAGTTGCGAGTTATAACTTTTGACCCGAATCGCGAGCTTTGAGGTGTACGGTTTCATATTTCTATAGCTTGGGTCTCTTTTCTTCTCCTACTGAAAAATCGGTACAAGTACGCAGCGATTGTGAAATTTACGGCTAGTGCGAACATTATGATCGCGACGAAGAAATCACTGTTGTTTCGTGGAGAGATGAGCACATTCGCGAAAATTAGCACAGGAAAATACAGAAGCCCGAGTACGAAAAGCTCTACGAGATATCTTGCAATTCGTCTAGAACCAGGACGAATTAGATTGAAGAATATTGTTGTCGTTATGTACACCGCCAGACCCATCCAGACGAAAAGTTGAGAGTTCTGGATAAAATAACCCGAGAGAGAGGGAGCGTAATTTAAGAACATGTTTGGATCTGCGACGACCAATCTCCAGGTAGCACATGGCGGACCGCAGACACCTGCACCTGAAGGAAAGAAAACAGCAATTCCTGTCGAAACTCCGGCTAAGACGATCAACATGCTTGCTATCGCCGAAAACAGACGCAGATAGCCCGAAGCCGAAAGCTTACCAATCGATTCTACCCTCCTGTCAATATCGAATCCTCTAACGATAAACACAATCCCGATGAAGATAACCAAAATGAGCGGCGCGTTGGATTTAGGGGAAAAGTATGTGATCAGAACAAGGGCTATGAAAATGATTCCAGGAACTCCAAGCGCGTATCTCGAGTATCTTGAATCGAAAATCAGCATCCGTAGGTATCTGCCAAGGACTGCGTAAGATTCTTCAACTGACTTGCTATGTTTGATAACAACCTTCCGAACTGAAATTATTGGGACAAGGTTCTGGATGACCGGGACCAATTCCTCACTCTCTGTCCCGTCTGAAATTAGTACAGCACCATCGGCCGGATATCCTTTAAGGATCTCAACCACTTGATTTCTAATCTTCTTGTCAGCCAAAATCCCTCTCTCAAATTGGCCGCTAACGACAACCACTTCACAAAATTCGCCCTTCGAAAGCAAGTTATCGTATTCCTTTACTGCGGCAAAAATCGCATTTGCATCTGCCTCTTCAGGATCAGTTATGGAGAGCTTGGTTGCAGCAGCTATGCAGGCGTCTCTTCCGATGATTGGAGTTTTGACCCCTGCTTTTACACCGACATCATCGTCTCTGTCGATGCAGATGAGTAGAGTACGGGACGGTTTTTGAGTATCAGTATCAAGACGTCTAGATGTTAAGTTCCGACTTGTCATCGTGGTACTGTTGGAGTTGCTTTTGCTCATGGACAAAATACGGCTATTCTTACTTCATGATTTCATTGTCGTCTGCGAAGACAAGCTTCAGCTCATCCAAGCTGAGTTTCTCTCCCTGCTCGTATTTCTTCCGCGCGTCGTCCCTCGCTCTATCAACCAGCTGTCTCGTTTTCGCTTTATTTGATTCGTAATCTCTAGAACGCCTTCCCTCCAGCTGGTTTCGCCGTTGGCCTCTAAAAGTTTCCAAGTCCTGAGTTGCTTTTGTAATGTTCGTGTCAAGCTCGATCAAAGAGTTGTTAATGTCTTCAATCTCTTGGAATAATTGGTGCCTTTGATTCAACATCGTCGCGACGCGCTCGTGCTTTGCTTTCACATCAGGATCAGTCTCTGCCCTAAATCGATTCATTTCGTCGAGTTTTGATTTCAGTACCTTAATTTGATCCAGGAGGTTCGTGAGCTCCTGTTTTGTAGAGTACGCCTTTTTCCAAGTCTTGAGCTTGGTCTCGATATCCTTCACGATGGCAACGAGCTGTTTCTCTTCGTCTCGCGTAAGGCGTTCGGTCTGCAGCTTCCATTCAACTTTCTTTAATCGATCGTTTAGGGCTTCCCCGCCTTTCGGAATTGTTTTTTCAAAACCCTTGAGAACTTTCTCGACCTCGGTCGACTTTACCTTTATTTCTCGGATTTTAGACAGCAGCTCCCTCCTATTTGCCTTGAAAGTCCCCATCCGCTCGTAATATTCGTCGAGAGTCTTTCTATCGGCATTGATATTTTCAGTAAAATCGCGAATTTCTTTTCTAATTTCTCGCCTCCGCTGATCAAGACGCCGATATTCGTTAATCATATCGAGTCTTTGAGCGGCGAGAGTGTCGATCTTCTGGCTGAGAGCCTCTAGATCAACCTCTCCTTGAGGTTGCATGATTGGCAAGGTTCACCTTATTGGTAATATCTATTTTTAGCGACTTTAGATTACGGAATCTAGTTATCTTTTTAGGTTTTGTTAAGTGTATGGTTTTTGCCTAGCAGGATGCTCTCAAGGTCGGTAGGAGTTCTAGCAGAGGAAAGCCAATCGACTACGCCAGACAACCCCTTTCTCCTTCCTTTAATGATATCTAACATCCTCTTAGCTTCGGATTTCGGATTCCTTATCCGCGACATATCCACTTCCGCTATTTTCCTCAGGTCGTATTCCTGAAGGCATTTACCCATGATTATCCCTAAGGCTTCGGCCTCAATATTCTCTAGGATCTTGCGTTCTGAATACCCTCTAGACTCGTACCTCTTTCTCAACTCGTGAGGAGAACATCTCAGGACATAGATTAGATCAAGATCTCGATTTGGGATCACATAAGGAAGCAGATGTCCAGATACGATCCTGTCTTTCGTATCAATACGACCTCTAAGGCTTTTAATATCCACCAAGAAATCCTCTCCCTTCCATTTTCCGAAGCCACGATCAATTGCAAAGTCATTGATTGAAAAAAATTTAAGGTTTAGAAGCTTGGCAAGGATAATTCCCACTGATTTTTTTCCAGTCGCGGGAGAGCCTGTAATTCCGATGCGAGATGGTAAATGATCAAAATCCTTAGAG
>JAPCJU010000089.1 GCA_027886795.1 Nitrososphaerota archaeon
ATGGTGCTTCCCACCCATCTTGCATAAACTGCCAAGAACGCTCCCACAACGATCAGGATTCCAAGTTCAACATACTGAACATTGCCGAAAGGAGAAGGCGAATAGGGTATTTCGTAAGCCAGCAGCACGGTCGCAAACACTCCAACTATGACACCCGAAAGCAGCATGAATCCATGTCCCGTCTTTAATTCAAGTACTATCAACACGGCGGCCGCGGCGAAGAGTATCAGTGGAACTGCAATAGCCGAAGAATTCGCTCCACTGTTTATCGCTTCCGTTCCGATCAATCCTAGAGCGATGAGGATTGCGCCGGCTACTGATAGTACGATGGTGGGGTGCAGGAAGTCCAAGACTACGGCCACGATCCCCAGCAACAGAATTATTCCATCCACGGTCGGATCGGAAAGAAAACTGATCAGCTGTTCGGTCGGACTCTCCGAGATCGTCACGATGTTCGCGCCTGTTAGATTTAGCAACGAAAGAGTTTGACCCAAGCTATAGGAGCTCGCATCGGCCACGTGATACTTTAGGGCATCCGAGTACGAATACGCAATGTCGAAAGCTGCCATCTGCGTTGCCGCAGTTACATTTCTACCGTGTTCTGTTGCTAGCGATTGAAGGAACGAGACGGCGTATTCTGAAGTGTGATTTTGCTCTAGTTGAGTCCCACCGCCTAAAATATAGGGAGTTGAAGGGCCTATTTGCGACCCCGGCCCCATGAATATTTTATCTGTCGCCATCGCGATGTAACTCCCCGCCGATGCCGCCGCGGAGTCGTTTCCAACATATGTATACACGGGCACGGTTGAGTTCGATATGACGTCCACGATCGTTACCATGTCCTGAAGGAGACCTCCGGGGGTGTTCATGTCGATTATCACCGCTGCTGCTTTATCGGCCTCAGCTCTGTCTATTCCTCTCGAAACAAGTCCAGCTGATCCTTGATCAATCGGGACATTCAGTTGAATCACCACGACCTCATTTGATAAGTTTGTTTGTGCAGTTACATGATTCTCTCGGTTTGAACCAGAAAGAAAGGGAGGAACAACGATCAGAGAAACCGCAAACAACAAAACGAAAATTCGAAGGAGGGTTGCAAACGAGCGAACCCTAGATAATTTACACAACAGTAATTTTCTCCGATTTTTCCGCCCAGATTATGAGAAAGAGGGACGGATGTCAATAATCAAGTAAACAGAAGTATATACGGAATATGCAATAAGTAAAAATCGGAGGCAGGGAGATTTGGCCGGAATCTCCCAATATCAGGATTTCAGATTACAATTACTTTTTCGATTTTTTCTTCGAAGCAATTTTCTTCTTTGCTTTGGAGACCGCGCCTGAAACTTTTGCCTTTGGCGTGTTCAATCGGGAAAGAATCCGATTTCGATAAGCTTCTTCCTTGCTTCTTGCGCGTGCATTCTCTTTTGAAATAAAGCTCTTCAAAGACGTAACTTCGTTGTGAAGCGAGGATACCTGCTTCTCGAGCCTTTTGTTCTGGACCTCGTGATTTTTCCTGAAACTTGACAAATCCTTCGAAACAGAGTCAACATTTTCGCGAAGAATTCTTAGAGCAGCTCTTCGCCCACCGGACTTTGATTTAGACTTGCCTGCAGATGAAGGGCTTTCCATCCCTGATTCGCCTTGTGAGCTTCCCTCACTCGCAGCTCCCATTCCGGTATCCATTTTCTCTTTTTCTCCTTCGCCTGCTTCCATTTCATCATCTGTACTTGATTCATCCATACTCATGTCATTGTCTGAGACCATTATTGGTTCAATCCAGAGGGATGATATGGTCGCTAAATAAGGGTTATTTGTTCGTAATTAAGCAGAAATTTTCGCGTCAAGTGGGCCAAAACAGAGTCGCAAAGATCGACTTTTCAATTAGGTCAAAAGGCCAAAAAACTAGGCGGTTTCTGCCTTAATTCGCTTCTGATATACTTCCAAAGCTTCGGCATACTCCTTCAGCGCCGATTCCCGATCCCCGTGGTCGCCGAGATATTGCTCAAAAGATCTTGATTCGCCTTCGTCATAGGAAAGTACGTGCTGGCCATCCTTGCCCTTCGTGAAAACCCTCCTTTTCACGACTCCTCTCTTGCCCTCGAAGAACTCAAGCGCCACCTCCGTAGGGTAGTAATAACCTGACATCGAGCCCGTCCGCTTAACCAGGCCCATGTAAAACAGGTTGGTAGCAACGATCTGATGCATCTGGCACCACTTCGTATAGTGCTGGGGTTTTCCCTCCACAATCCAGAGCCTTATCAGAACAAGGAGAGATCTTGCCTCTCTAGCCGATATCTGGTAGACCGTCTCTGTCGGCTTCATGTGCTCGGCCGAGCGGGATTTCAAGGCATGCAACTCCTCGCCCATTTCATAGAGCGTTTTGGCGACCTCGAATGGCCCTGAGAAAGAGTTGAAGAAAACGGACAGTCTGCCTGTGTTGTCAATACCATTGCTTCTTACAGAGCATGCGACATAGTCGTCTGATTTGAACTTCCACTCTCCGTAATTTGGCTCGGAAATCAACACCTCCCCGGCCATCGAGGGATCCTCAACCTTCATGAGGCGGTACTTCCAGCCGCTGCGCGAAGTTAAGGGCCCAGAGACCGTTTTGACCCTTACACACACATCCGCCGTTTGATTTGGCTCTGTAAGCTGAGCCAATGACGAAAGTTTACTCAAACTAGTAGAAGATTTGTCAAAATTCGATTGTTCTCCGCTTGTCGGAGGATTTCCGGACATTACTTGATTATCCTTTTGTGTAATTGAGAAGAGACTCTCGCCTAAAAATGATTACACACAATTGTCCATTTATGCTGAGACGGATTTTTTGTAAGGTCAACTGTTGACGGAAACTAACTAATTGAAGCATGCTTACTCATAGATGCGGGAACCGTTTGATGTCTACATCCCAGGCTATCAGGGAGGCGAATCTGAATGACCTGGAAGCAGTTCAGGAGATAGAGAATAGGTCGTTCGATGATCCATACAGCATGGATCTATTCGTCGAATTTCTTGAAAGCTTTCCGGAAGGTTTTCGAGTTTGCGTCATTGGAGAAAAGATTGTAGGCTACTGCATAACGTACCCGCTGAAACAGAAAAGGGCCTTGGTGATAGTTTCTATCGCGACGCATCCCGATTTTAGGAAACTCGGGATTGCAAGCCGGTTACTGAGAGACTCGATTTCGATTTCTCTGAAATTCCATGCAACACTAAACTTTGACAAGCTCATTTTACAAGTTGCTGAGGACAACAAAGTAGGGCAATCTCTCTATTCCAAATTTGGATTTGAAAATCGTTCTACGATCAAGAATTATTATGGAAGAAGGAAACACGGTTTGGAAATGGAGCTCGATCTAAACAAATTCGCTGGATGACAAGAAATTGGTAGCCCTAAGATCCGATGAAGACTGGTTTTCGTTTTTCCAAGAATGCACTTGCTCCTTCCTTCTGATCAACGGTGGAGAAACAGAAACTAAACAACGTACTTTCGTAGTCAAGGCCGTCTCTCAAGCCTGCCATTGATCTGTTTAGAGACTCCTTTGCAAGCCGCAGGATGAGCGGGCTCTTTGAGGAAATTTTTTCCACGAGAACCTCAACGAACTTCATCATTTCCTCTCGATTAGAGAAGACGTGGTTCACCAGGCCGACCTTAAGGGCCTCATTGGAAGCGATCAGATCTCCCGTGAAAATCATTTCTTTGGCCCGTTTTATTCCAATTAGCCTAGGTAGGCGCTGAGTTCCACCGACGCCCGGTATTGCACCGACGTTTATCTCCGCTTGACCGAATTTGGCATTCTCAGATGCGACTAGAATGTCGCAGGACATCGCGAGCTCGAGACCACCTCCGATTGCGTATCCGTTGACGGCCGCAATGACTGGCTTTGGAAAGTTTTCAATCCTTTCCGCCGCCCCCTTACTTGTCTTGAGATATTCCTGAGCAAGAAACGGAGTCATGCTCTGAAACATCTTGATATCGGCTCCCGCGCTGAACGCTTTTTCCCCCGATCCCGTGAGGACGACTGCGCGAACTCCATCGTCATGTTCTGCGAGATCGAGTGCTATCAAGATCTCTTTTCGAATTTCAAGATTTAGAGCGTTCATTACCTCGGGTCGATTCAGAGTTATTTTCGCGTAGTTCTTTTCATTTGAGTAGACAATGAAATTGAATTTCTTCGCCTGCTCGGACATGATTCGACTCTCCGGACTAATTCATTTTAGTCAAGCAAAATTCGATCCGGCGTAGCTCGCTTCATGACCGAGCTCTTCCGATATTCGAATTAACTCGTTGTACTTTGCAGTCCGCTCACCCCTCGCCGGAGCTCCCGCCTTTATGAAATGACTCTCAACCGCTGTCGCGAGGTGCGAAATGAAAGTATCTTCGGTTTCACCCGACCTGTGAGAAACGGCTACCGCCATCCTAGCATCCTTAGATAGTTTGATTGCTTCAAGGGTCTCGCTGACACTCCCTATCTGGTTGAGTTTGATTAGAACCGCGTTTGTCGCTTTCAGTTCGATTCCCTTCCTTATCCTCTCAGGGTTTGTGACGTAAAGATCGTCGCCAATTATCTTCACGGACTTGCCCAATTTCGCCGTCATCTTGGCGTGGTCTTCGAACGCGTCTTCAGAAAATGGATCCTCCAAAGTGAGGATTGGATATGCAGTCACTAGACTGTCGTAGTAATCAGCGAGCTCTGTACTGCTCATTGATCGCCCGTCGATTTGGTACAGGAGTGTTTTTGGATCATAGAAACTGGAAGAAGCAGCATCGAGGCCCAGCTTGATCTGCGATTCGTCGTACCCGGCATTCTTGATCGCGAGAAGAATTGCATCAAGCGCATCCGTAGTTTTCTCCAACGGCGGCGCGTAACCGCCTTCATCTCCGACGTTCGTGGATGAATTCCCGTATTTCTCTTTTAGAATATTTTTCAAGGCATGGTAGACTTCAACGCCAAGCCGCAGCCCTTCAACGTAGGTCTTTGCGCCAATTGGTTCGATGAGGAATTCCTGAATCGCCAAATTATTACCCGCATGTTTTCCACCGTTGATTACGTTCATCATCGGAATCGGCAACCGATATTTTTTCCTCTTGATCAAATATTTGTAAAGCGGGACTGACCGTGACGCGGCAGCAGCTCTCGCGACCGCCATTGAAACCGACAAGATCGCGTTCGCTCCGAGGTTTGACTTGTTTCTCGTACCATCCAGCTTCAGCATCAATATGTCCAAAGCTTCCTGCTCCAAGGTAGAACGACCCAGCAACTTTGGACCGATCTGCTTGTTCACATTTGCGACGGCCTTCAGGACGCCTTTTCCACCGTACACAGATCTCTTTTCGTCGCGGAGTTCGAGTGCTTCATGGACTCCAGTGGAGGCCCCCGAGGGAACAGTTCCTCTTCCCGTCGCGCCCCCTCTCAACCAGATATCAGTTTCGACAGTAGGATTGCCCCTTGAATCCAATACCTGTCGAGAATTAACCCTCAAAATCGTGGCAGATGTGTCAAATTCACTGTCTTCGGATAAATCGACGGATGTTGCCGTTGTTGATTTTCGATTGCGTTTTGACGTCTTTGGCAAGTGTTTCACTCTTCATATGGCTGTCAATTAAACATAATCTGAACATGACCAGTTAGATGCTGTTGCTACTAATTTCGAGGCTGGCCTGCCTCCACCTGACCTTTCTTGAGTTTTTGGAAGGGACTAGCAATTCATTCAATCATTAAGGGCAACTAGTCCGATTCAAAACTGAACTCTGACTTTCCACTAACTAACTAAACTCGAAT
>JAPCJU010000009.1 GCA_027886795.1 Nitrososphaerota archaeon
ATGCAGTCTTGTATGCCGTTGCCAGAGTCTTTCTGAGAGAATCTTTGTGGACGAGGTGCCCCAGCTCGTGAGCGAGCACCGATCTTAACTCTTCATCGTCGAGCGCGTCGACCGCACTTTTCGATATTGCAACGACTTTTTCTCCTCTCCAATCAAGAGCTGCCGATGCCGTGAGACCAGATTCAGTGGGGACTATGGAGAGATTGACCCCTAGCAATTTAGATTTCCATAGTACTTCTGAAAAAATTGGGGTGACCCGATTCTTCGGACTTTCTAACTCGGAGGTCACACTCTTCAATGGAACAGAGAAAAATGGGTAGATCTGTTTCAAAGCCCGCTTTCGGAGAAGATAAAAAATTACTGGACCCATGGCGACGGTTGGCAGCAGGGATAATTTTACGACGGTGATGATTGTCCCGTCACCCGATTGAACATAGAGAGGAAATAAAGCAACGCAAAACGCTAAGCTCGCAAAAACAAAAACCCACAGTGACGAAGAAATCGCCATGGCTGAGAAGAGAGAACTGTTCTTGATACTATGATTTTTACTGAAAACGAAAAATGAAAAAGATGCTACAAGGGCAATTATGGCAATTAGGATTCCAGCCGCTATGTAATCTGTTGTGAAATAATCTCTAAAAATATCAATCAAACTGGGATTCCAGGGCATTCCACGCAGTCACTTTTTCCTCCTCGCTCTTTCAACCTGTTTCTTCAGATGATCAAGCTCGTCCTCGGGCAAAGAATCCAGCTTCTTGTAGATTGCAGAATAGGCTGTTTCACCAAAGGCGCTCGTCAACCTGTCAAGTGTCGACTCTACGATCTTCCTCTTCAGTTTTTCATCTTTCCCAAGGGAGAACAGATATCTTGTACCTCCCGGTCCCGGCATCGCCTTTCTTTCTACAAGACGCTTTTTGAAAAGCCGATCCAGGGTCGTACTGACTGTGGTGTATGCGATCTCTCGTCTGCCTTGAAGAACTTCCATAACATCTGCTGCAGTCGCCTGTCCCTTTGACTTTAAGACCTCGAGAACGTCCGATTCTAGTTCACCGATTATTTCCAATTGCTTGGTGCCTGAACTTGGTGGAGACACTAATGATTCTATAAATATCTCCTACTGCCGTAGTAGAAAAACATTTTCGTGGTCATAAGGAGTAATGGTTTTTTTGCGAGCGGCCACGAAAGTGGAGAAATGGCCTAATACTAATTGGTATAAAGCTTAACACGCTTTATCCCCAAGAGCAATCCGCTCAGTCAAAAAGCGGCCCATCTTTTCTTGAATTCCAGAACCAGTTCGAAAATCGTTCTTCCAGCAATCATTGGGTTAATTATTCGAGAAGCATTGGCACCCTTCACGGGCCATCCTTTTGATTTGGAACTTTGGCTGAGAATAGGGTACTACGTCTCCAGAGGAGTAGATCCGTACACAATCACAGCCCCGATTCCGGGTCTTAGTTTTCCCGGGGCGGAATTCATGACATGGATTGGCTATCCTCCAACGTGGGCTTTCTTTCAGGCAGGCCTCTACAAGATCTATTCGTTGTCCGGGATTCAAGATCGCTTTCTTTACTATGCTCTAATCAAGCAGCCGATGATTATCGCAGATTTGCTCGTGGGCTATCTGCTGTTCAAAATCATTTCCGATTTGAAGGACGGATTTTCCGGGAGAAGGGCATTCCTGTTTTGGATGCTCTGCCCTTTCACGATCGTAATTTCATCCGTCTGGGGAATGTTCGACCAGATAATCCTAGTCCTTGTATTGGGATCTGTATTGCTGATTGAGGAAACGCAAAAGAGTGCATTGATGGAAGCACTCGGTTTCTTGCTCAAGGTGATTCCGCTGATCTACTTTTTCATCCTCGCCTTTGTCCAAAGTTCGAGAGCGAGGATCGCAAATTATCTTGCCCTCTCTATTGGTGCATCAATTTTCTTCGCTCTTGCCCCTTACCTTTTTTTCTCAAAGTGGAGTCTCGGCCAGCTTACGAGCGTGGGAGTGGAAGTAACCCACAAGATTGGTAGCAGCAGCAACTACTGGTTCATTTTACCGTTTTACACAAACCATCACACATTGCCAGCTTCCGTCTTGGATGTCCTAAATATCGCATCATACGTTTGGATTCCTGTCATTGCTATTGCCTCTATTTTTTGCGTGATATGCATAAGAAACAGAGAAAACATGACGCAAAATCTTTCTTTGGCGCTATTGTTCGTAACTCTCGTTTTCTTCCTTACGAAATCCGTCGTCAACGAACAATATGTAATTTATTTTTTGGGATTCGGCCTTATCGACTACTACGCTGTGGCATCAAGGCGTAGAAAAAAATTATTTCATGCCGTTTGGGTCTCGTCCTTCGTTTTTCTTATCGCCAACAACACCTACTTCGCCAGATTTCTGGAGCCCCTTTCTACTCGCTATTTGCAGTTGGACACGATGTTTGAGAATGGATCTTTAGGGGACATCAGGCTTGACATCATGCTCCTCAGCGGGCTGGTTTTCTCCGCATTTTCCTTGGCGTACCTGCTCTCGCTCTACGGTGAAGTAAAGAAAATCAAGAGCCTGCCTAGAGTTCTGGTTAACAATCGTTAAGAGTCCAGCGGAAAGAAGTCATTTTGCAACACTTCGGGAGTCTTTTTTATGAAGCGAATCATCGATAAGAGCGAATCACTTCTCCTCGGTTGCACGATAATTTTTCAGATTGTCTCCCTGTTTACGCTTCTAAGAGTGGCAACTGGTGTTGCAGGCACTAATCCAAATTCCTCGAACACTACCCAAATTGTCGTTGTACCGAAATCATTGAACCAAAGCGTCGGAGTACCGAACACCACAGTTCAGTTCGTCAACCCTGCTGGAAACGGGCTGGATGCATCTCTTTTGCTGGCCGCTATCTTTGTCGCGGCAAACATCGCCGTCGTCTCGATGCTTGCGTATTTGTACAGAAAGAAAAAAATGAAGTGGTTCTCTATCGTGATTAGCGTCTTTCTGATATTCAATGTAACCGAGCTTTACTTTTCGTTCATTGCGGGACTTTTCTCGTTGCTTCCGATCGTCGCCGCGATAATCGCCTCGGTTATCACAATAATTTCGGCAGCTTACGGACTAAAGAACGCCGTTAACCTTCTAGCATTATTCCTTGCTTTAGAGCTCGGCAGTTCATTTCCGGTATTGCTACAGTCACCGTTGAACTGGATCGTGCCGTTAGTGTATTCACTTTTCGACATTTATGCCATTTACTATGGCAGGCTGGGACGACTAGTGAAGCAGGTCGGCGACCAGGGTGGCGAACAGAAGAAAGCCGTTGAGCCAAGCGAAGACAAGAAACTGGAGGGACGAAAGAAATCGATCCTTAGAAAATGGCCGGAATTCGGACTGTTAACGATCAATTTTGGCAACATCGAAATTGGAATGGCAGACATCGCTTTCTACACGATGGTTCCGGCAATTGCGTTGATTTTGGTCAGCGTTCTTGCTTTCATTGTGGTGATGATCGTGGTTGATGTCGGTTTGGTTCTTTCATTTTATCTATTCCGGAACAAAGAGGTTGCGCCAGGCCTACCGGTTCCAATACTCCTTGGACTGGGAGCCCTCCTCCTGATGTACCTCTTAACCTAGAATTTTTGTCAGGCTACCACTCGAATTCCAGCTGGCCGCCGAACCTCAAAGAATCAAGAAGACCTTCCGCGTATCCAATGCTGAGAACTGCCAGTTCCTCCTTGCCTTCATTCAGGAATCTTTCTGCGTCCCTGGTGTAACACTCGACGTTCTCGAAGATATCGACGAAATTTATCTTGTGTTCTGAATGAGCCGCGGCATCCTTCGCTCTCGCAAGCGCCTTGATCGTCTTGGTCGAATATTTTGTAACCATCCTTTGAGAAATCCTTGAAATTTTTGCAGAGTTGTCCCGAAATGTTCCCGCATTTCTTCCCAGAATGGCAGATAGTGCTTCAAGCTCAGTGAAGTGAAGTTTGCCAGGTATCACGAGGATGTGAGGCGGCTTTCCGAGATCTGCAATTTCCAGATCATGAAAAGTTAGGGCGCTAAGCTTCGAAGAATCAGTTCCGACCCGAGATGCGATCAGGACCAGAGAATCGGGATCAAAAACCTCCTGCTTCAAGTCCTTCTCGGACTCTAACAGACTTTTCACAGCAGAATTCGGATCGAGAAAGAAATCGCTCGCTTCGTCCCACTCCAACAACACGGTCGAATGGAGATCTTTGAGCAGGTTGTTGAATATAGTATTGTAGGCCGTATACTGCATGGGTTCTCGGGTCATGGTAACCATCCTGCCAAAATTGTACGAATGCAGGCCGAACTCTCCTCCAACTGCCGTAATGATTGATGATCCGTGAATGATTGTAGTGGCAATACCGCCCTTAATCGCTCTGGTACGAAGTTCTTGATGTGTTGTTGCGATCATTGGATCTCCTGAACATATCAGTGCCGTGTCAGCATGACTTGCCGTTTCAAGGATCTTCCTTCCGTCTTCCACAAAGGTTCTTTTCACGAGTTCGACCCTTGATGCTCCGAATTGTTCGAACAGTTCTTTCTGAACCGCCTCATTGATTACTGGAGAAGTGTAAGTTTCGTAATAGATTTTTTCGCATTTCTTCATCGCAAAAACCGATTTCAAAGTGAGCGATTGCTCGATTCCCAGACCAGCAAAGTATAGCATGTTGAGTTCAGAGATTGCATCCTGCGTTCGGATTATTATCTTTGAATCAAAAGAGTGAAATTTGTCAGGGGATTTGATTCATTCAATGCAATCCCTAACTAAAATCGGCGTCGTCGGAGCCGGGGCCATGGGGCACGGAATAGCGCAGGTTTTCGCTCATGCCGGGTACGACGTAAAACTAAACGACATCAGCATCGATTTCATCGTCCGAGGCATCAAAAAAATAGAAGAAAATCTCTCGAGATCAGTTGAGAAAGGTAGATTCAATGAAGATAAGAAAAGAGAGATAATCTCTCGGATCAGATCTGCGCCAAATATCTCTGATTTTTCTGATCGTGAGCTGGTCGTCGAGGCTGCGGTGGAAAAGTCAGAAATCAAAAACCAGATCTTCAGAAATCTTGATTCAGCTTGCAGCAAGAGTTGCATCCTTGCGAGCAACACTTCTTCGATTCCCCTAACCCAAATTGCAGGTCTGGTCTCAAATCCTTCCCGCGTTGCTGGAATGCATTTTTTCAATCCCGTTCCGGTCATGAAACTCGTAGAGATCGTGAGGGCGCTTCAAACATCTGATGCGACAATCAAAACAATTCAGGAGACTAGTACGAAACTCGGTAAGATTTCTGTTCTTGTAAAGGACTCACCTGGTTTTGTCTCAAACAGGATCCTATGCCCGATGATAAACGAGGCAATATTCTCACTTGAGGAGGGGATCGCGTCAAGGGAGGACATTGACCAGGTTATGAAGTTGGGCATGAATCATCCCCTGGGGCCTCTAGAGCTGGCTGACTTTGTGGGGTTGGACGTCGTGCTGGATGTTTTGGAGGTTCTCTACAATGAATTTCAGGATTCAAAATACAGAGCCAGTCCCTTGCTTCGGAGGATGGTTAGGGCGGGCTACCTCGGCAGAAAAACGAAAAAAGGATTTTACGACTATTAGTATGAAAGGAGACCCTGCAGTACTGCGTCAAGCTCTGGAATCACAGCCGAAGCATCCGCAATTGAATTGATGGGAAGGGCGCGACTTGATATCGATATCAATTCGCCATTGAATTCCGGCAGATCTCTCAGCTTCGAGCCCATCTCTATGGCAAGGCAGGGGCCGTAGACAACTTCGATTCTGCTGGAATATTGTCTTGCCCTTCCACGGTATTTTGATGCAACTAGTTCGGCAAGCTCAGCCGTCGTGCCAGTCACGCCTCGCCCAACCAAAACTGTGAATTCTTCAGAATTTGAATTGTCTAAAAGAATCTGAAAACTGTTCTTGGACGGAATTAACTCCAGTTTCCTGACTTCCCCGTATCTAGATGTATCCTCAAACGGCTTTGAGACCGATGCTGTCCTCAGGGAAATCAGGGCCACCTTGTCGGAAATCAGCTTTCTCTCAAGCGCGAAATTGAATGTTCCAATTTTTCTTGCGGCTGAATCAAGTTCTACCGTATCGGCGCCATCCAGAAAGGGGGAAAATCTGCCTTTGTCGCGTGCGTAAATCGCACCCATGATCGCACTAGAAGAGAAACTTAATGGGAAAATGATCATCCTTGAGCTTCCATCCGACTTTACATAATCGCTGATCACTGATATCCACTCTCCAACGCTCTTGACGTCGCAAATTAATACCTCATCAGCGCCCAAAAAGATCAGCTTTTGATCTTTGTCTGAAGATCCTTTAGACGTCAGCGCTGCTACTTTCTCGCCGGAGGCATCACCAAGTTCCCTCGCCTTTCCGAGGAGATTCTCTCCTCCAAACTCTGAAAATACTATTATCGTCATGATCTCAATTCCCGACTATTCTTCGAATTTTTCTCCAAATCGCTTGACTGATCTCAGTTGCATCGCCAGCAATTGTTTCAGGTCGTCTTTCTTCTAGTTTGGAAATATTCGAGCTCCCTAACACTCCTTCTGGATTAATTTTTGAGGAAGTGGAATATTTTATCCGTCGAACATCTATGGTGCCAGAGCTTTCTCCAGAATCGATCACCAGTATCACAGAACCGTCAGAAAAGACCTTCCTTTCGTCTGGGTTTGGCCGGCCCATCTCGATGACAATCTTTCTTGATTCAGCCAAAATTCCGCAGATTGAAGCTCCGGAAAAGATCCAATCCGGGTTTTCACCCACAATCATGTGTGAAAAATCTTCATCAGGAAGATATGACACCTGCTCTAAAGGGTCGTCGCAAAGTGGAGTCGGAAAAATTTCTGTTGCGCCCCTTGCAAGGGCCTCCTGAAGTATGGGAGGGAAACCTGCAGCAACGATATGAGAAAATCCGAGAGATATGGCGAGAGAAAGCGCCGCCCTGCTAGAGTGCGACATCCTGAATTCCGAGGTCTCGATATCTTTGAATTTCCTCGCTGAACTGGAAATAGAGACAGGTAAAGCCTGGACATAAACCAGAAGCTTGCGGTCTGACAAACTTGCTAACTTGCCGATAATCTTTCGAGTTTAGCTTCCAGCGCCGGAAGATATAAGGTCCCGCGCGATGACTAGCCTCTGAATATCGTTAGTTCCCTCGTAAATCTCGGCGATCACAGAGTCTCTGTAGCCTCTCTCCAGGCCGTTTCCTTCAATAAAGCCCTCGGCGCCCAGGACCTGAATTGCTCTTTCCAGTGACCTACTTGCTGCTTCAGAGCAAAATGCCTTCGCCATCGCGGTGTGCCTTGATATCGCTTCGCGTTCTACTCGCGGAATTTTCTCGCCCCTGTATAATCTATCAAAATAGACTCCGACTTCTTCCAGCGACTCGTAGCTCACCAGACGAGAAGCATGTGCGTCAATTGCGGTGTCAGCTATCATCCACTGGACGGATTGCAGTGATCTAACTCGAGGATGCTCCTTCACCCAGTCGATCATTATTTCGAGGGCTGATTCGCAGCCGCCAACTGCACCGGCCGAAAGGGACGCTCTGCCACCGTCGAGCGCGGTCAGCGCAATCAGAAAGCCCGCACCGAAGCTACCTAGGACATTATCATTGGGTACAGGACAGTCTTGGAAAACTACTTGAGCTGTTGTGGATGCCCTAATTCCCATTTTTTTCTCAACCTTTGCCGTCGACACTCCCCCAAATGATCTGTCCACAATGAACGCAGATATTCCGCCGAAGGCGCCAAGAGTTAGGTCATTTGCCGCAAAAACGACAAAGGTTTCCGCTCTATCGCCGTTTGTGATGAACTGCTTTGTACCGTTGAGCAGGTAATGATCTCCGCTTTTGGTTGCAGTGGTCTTTATGTTCGCAGCATCACTACCTGCTCCCGGCTCGGTAAGTCCAAAGGCGCCAAGCTTTCGGCCGCTAGCGAGGTCGTTGAGATACTGCTTTTTTTGCTCATCAGTACCGAAAAGCCAAATCGGAACCGCGCACAGTCCTGTATGCGCGCCAATAATCGTACCGTGGGAGGAGCAGACTTTTCCGATCTCCTGAACGGCCAAGCCGTAGCCGAATTCCCCGA
The DNA here is from genome assembly GCA_027886795.1 of Nitrososphaerota archaeon. Classification (GTDB taxonomy): domain Archaea; phylum Thermoproteota; class Nitrososphaeria; order Nitrososphaerales; family CADDZS01; genus DATLTL01. The sequence continues at coordinate 8,112 of JAPCJU010000009.1, forward strand.
GTTCTGCTCCTTCATATTTTAGAGGGATTGGGATGCCCATGTATCCGTGCTGCGCAAATTTCCTGATGTTTTCTTCAGGGAAAAATTCCGCCTTGTCAAAATATTCAACTGTGTCAGCAATTTCCGTACGAAGAAACTCCCGCATTGCAGATCGAAACAGTTCGTATCTCGCAGGGAGTTTGTAATCATAAATCGGATCTGATCCGCGGGATAGGTTGATGCTGACTGTCAGGAGAATACACCTTACGTTCCCCTGAACTTTGGAGGCCTCTTTTCAAGGAAGGCTAGAACGCCCTCCTTCAAATCGTCACTTTTCGAGAGAGCCTGAATTCCCGCAGCTTCGTACTTCATCGCCTCCTTTAGCGAGGCAACTTGCAATCCCTGATTTATCGCGACCTTTGCCTTTGCGACTGCAAGCGGCGAGACCTTTGATGCAAGCAAACGAATATAGTCGGTTGCCGCTCTCAGCTCCTCTCCGTCTGGCACGATCTTGTTGACAAGACCGATTCTGAGCGCTTCCTGTGCGTTGATAATCTGGCCGGAAAAAATAAGCTCTTTAGATTTCCCCTTGCCGACGAGCCTGCTCATCCTCTGAGTTCCTCCCCAGGCTGGTATCAACCCGAGGGAAACTTCCGGTTGACCAAACCTCGCGCGATCCGAAGCAAATCTAAGATCGCAAGACATAGCTAGTTCATTCCCGCCGCCAAGTGCGAGACCATTTATCGCAGCGAGCGTTGGTTTTTCTGAATCTTCAACATCGAAAAAAGTTTGGTGACCCCTGTCAACAATTTTCGTGGCGTCTTCGGGAGTGAAGCCCTGCATCATTTTGAGATCTGCGCCTGCGCAAAACGCGTTGTTTCCGGCTCCGGTAATTATGATACCACGGATCTCTTGATCAGAATTTCCTAACTTGATAGCCTCAGAGATTTCCCCAAGCATCTCCAGATTTAGAGCGTTAACAGGAGGATTATCGAGAGTAATTACAAAGGTGCTCTCGTCTCTCTTCGTTTTTATTGATTCGAAACTACCAATGTCGGTCAAGGATAATCCGCCGGCGAGAAAAAGGTTCCAAAGCCGTTTAGGTCAGCAAATCGTTTTAAGAGTTGTCATGCCACAAATGGAGATCTTGCAAGGAAATTTCATCGGGAAATCTCTGGGCTAGGAATTTTTCCACTCGCTATTGTTTCTTGATGATGTTCACCAAGATATTTTTCCGCGTCCAGAGCCGCTTCGCAACCCGATCCCGCCGCGGTCACGGCCTGCCTGTATCTTGCGTCCTTAACGTCCCCAGCGGCAAAGACCCCATCCACACTGGTCCTCGTCAAATTCCTCACAACCACGTATCCGTTGCCATCGGTTTCGAGTTGACCGGTAAACAAGATTGTAGAGGGGATATGGCCGATCGCTATGAACAACCCGTCGGCGGGTACAATGCCTTTCGAGCCAGCCTTCAAATTTTCAATTTCAAGTGCAGTTACATGTTCTTCTCCGATTACGTTTGTGACAAGTGAATTCCACATGAATGAAATCTTGGGGTTCGCCATCGCCCGTTCTTGCATTATCTTCGAAGCGCGAAGGGCGTCTCTTCGATGGACGACTGTAACGGTCTTTGCAAACTTTGAAAGAAAAATTGCTTCTTCCATAGCTGTGTCTCCACCACCAACCACGAAGACGTTCTTGCCCTTGAAGAAAAATGCGTCGCAAGTTGCGCAAGCTGAAACGCCTCTTCCGCGCAATCGAAGCTCGGATTCAAGTCCTATCCATTTCGCGTTTGCACCCGTTGCAATTATAATAGAGTCGCAGGTGTACAATTCGTCGCCAGCCCTGACAAGAAAAGGCCGCTGACTCAGATCTACAAATGTTACGTCCCTATCGATCATTTCCGCGCCGAATCTTTCTGCCTGCTCGCGGAAGCGTTCCATGAGTTCGGGCCCCTGAATACCTTTTGGAAATCCCGGATAGTTATCGACATCAGTGGTAATCATCAACTGCCCTCCTGATTGGGTGCCCGCCAAAACGAGGGGACTAAGGTTGGCTCTTGCTGTGTAGATAGCCGCCGTATATCCTGCCGGCCCCGAGCCTATGATGATTAGCCTCTTGTGCATACAGTAAGAATGTGCTTTCCCGGAATTTAAACGGTACCGTTTCTCGCACCGTAAGAGAAAAAATCATCACTTTTTGGATACAGCGGTGGCAGTAATTTTACCCGCTCATGAATAGTTGTAAAAGCCCTTTCCGGTCTTTTTGCCGAATCTCCCGGAGTAGAACATTTTCTTCACAATCTGAGTCGGGCGAGGGGCAATGAAGCTACCCTCCATTTGTTTGATGGATTCCTCGACGTGGTAGAGGACATCAATTCCGACGAGGTCAGCTAGCTCGAAGGGGCCCATCGGCATGCCGGCGCCAGCTTTCATCGCCTGATCGATGTCCCGCATTGAAGCTACTCCCTCCTCGTAAAGGGCAAAGGCCTCATTCCACATCGCACCCAGAACGCGATTCACCAGAAATCCCGGAACCTCCTTCACCCTTATGGGCTGCATCGGATATCTGAAGTTTCTTAGACCTGATATGAAATCGATCACGTCATTGATGGTATCATCGCTTGTTTCCAGGCCTGGTATAACCTCGACCAATGGCAGTGTAACCGGAGGGTTGAAGAAATGGGTACCAACCACCTTGTCCCTCTTTTTTGTCACTGAAGCTATTTCCGTAACCGAGAGAGTCGAGGTGTTTGTTGCAAGCACAGCACTTTTGGCGATCTGATCCAGCTCCTTGAATAATTTCTTTTTCTCATCGATCTCCTCAACAATCGCTTCCACAACGAGGTCGACGTCTTTGAATGAATCGAAACTTTCCGTGGGATGGATTTTCGACAAAATTTCGGACGCCCGCTTTTCATCATATGTAGGCTTTAGCTTTGCCCTAACTTGGTCGGACTGCTCCAGGGAAAGAGTTACTCCGTCCTGTTCCCTGATCCGTGATATTTCTTTGTCCGCCTTTGTCTTGTGAAATAAGACAAGATCATCCAGACTTTTTTTGATGTTACTCATTCCTTTGTCCAAGAATTCCCTAGCGACATCTTTCATGTAGACGTCGTACCCATTCAGTGCCATGATTTCGGCGATCTGACTCCCCATAGCGCCCGAGCCGACGATGCCGACTTTTCTCACGTAGAGCATTTCATTCGCTTGTTTGCGTCAGCGATTATAATGCCTTTAGTGGAACTAGTCCCCGGTTTTGCCTTTCTCGAATACGATCCCGGGCAGATAGGACTTTTTGAATACGACGCGCTGACCGATAGGGAGATCCTCCGGTCTGGAAATGAACGGAATCCACCCCGTTATCTTTGGGCCGTCGTCGAGCTGGATGATCGCCCAAGCATAAGGTACCTCGTTCATGAACTGCTCAGGCGCAACCAATTGAATAGTGTATGTTACCACAGACCCAAAATGCGAGAATTCGACCTTCTCTAACTTCGCGCTGTGACAGACGGGACAGAATTCCATAATGTCGATCTGTTGGTGACCGCAATTCGTGCAGCGATACCCTTCGATTTTCCCTTCATGAATGCCTTCTTGGAATTCCTTTATGGTGAGCTCGGACGCGTCCTGAGTTAGTTCAGTCATAGATCATTCTTACCTGAAACTCTAAGTGAGCTCGAAGATGTGGACGCCGCAGCTCCCGCCAGTTGCCCCCACGTTATGGGTCAGGGCAATTCTCGCGTCTTCTACTTGGCGCTCGCCGGCCTTACCATGGAGCTGCTCGAATACTTCGACGACTTGTCCCACTCCGGTTGCCCCGACCGGGTGACCCTTTGCCTTCAAACCTCCAGACGGGTTTACGGGCAGCTCCCCTCCGATCTTTGTGTACCCTTCTTGCGTCAGCTTGGCGGCTTGTCCTCTCCGAGCAAACCCTAGGTCTTCTTCCGCAACGAGCTCGGCGACAGTAAAGCAATCGTGAACCTCCGCAAAATCGATGTCTTTTTGCGAGAGTCCTGCCATCTTGAACGCCTCGCGACCTGCCATTACTGCGGCGTTCAAAGTCGTTAGATCTTCTCTCTGAAACAGAGCACCGGTGCCTCCGGCTCTGCCCGAGCCACGGATCAGAACCTTCTCGGAACTTTTTCTGCCGGTCTTCTTCAGAAAGTCTTCGCTGCAAAGGATCGCGGCTGCAGCTCCGTCGGAAAATGGGCACGCGTCGTACAGCTTTAGCGGGCTGGCAATAACCGGAGATTTCATTACATCCTCGATGCTGATTCGCTTATGGAAATGCGCATTTGGATTGCTCATCGCATTCGCGTGGTTTTTTACGGCAACGCTTGCGAGTTGCTCCTCCGTCGTCCCATATTTTGTAATGTGTGACCTAGCAATCGCGCCATAGAGACCGGGAAACGAGGCACCGCAAGCTCCTTCGAAAACAAAATCTGATCCAAATGAAAAATAGGTAGTCGCAGTTATGGTGTCAAGTTGACTGACTTTTTCGACACCGACAACCAGCATGCAGTCGTATATTCCAGCGCCAATGTTGATCCAAGCTTCCCGGATAGCTGAAGCCCCGCTCGCGCACGCAGATTCGATCGTCGAGGCGGGAACGTCGGGAATGCCTAGTCCAGACATAATGATCGGGCCGAGGTGACCCTGTTTCTCCGCAAGGGAGAAGGCGTTCGCTATGAAAGAAGCTTGAATGTCAGCAGGAGAAATCTCTGCATCCAAAATCGCTTTCTTTGAAGCTTGAAGAGCAAGCTCTCTCGCCGAAAGAGGAGACTTGCCGTACTTCGTAGTGTCGGCAGATAAAACATACACGTTTCTCATTCGGATTCCAGAAGATTGTGGACGTTCAAACTAATAAGAATTGAGAGCAGCTATACCGAAAATCGTAATCACTAGTGCGACAATGCGCCTAAAATTCCGCTTGACTTCAAGACTTTCCGATTTTTGGTTCACGATATGGATTTGAACTGCTAACGTTAAAATAATGCTAAAGTGAAATCAAAGTAGCGGCATTAATGCAAAGCGTGGCTTTACCAAAGCCGTGGCTAAAATTTTATCCGGAATCAGTCCCCGAATCCATCGAAATTCCTAGAGAATCGCTTCAGTCGCTCCTCGTTGAAGCAGCGAGGAAATACCCCGATGCACCTGCCCTAAATTTTCAGGGAAAAAAACTCACTTACAGGCAATTGAACGAGCTCGCAAATCAGTTTGCGAACGGATTGATTTCGATCGGCCTATCAAGGGGAGCGAAGGTCGCTATAATTCTTCCCAATCTACCGCAGTTTGTTTTTTGTTTTTGGGGCGCTTTGAAGGCGGGCCTCATTGTCGTTCCCTGCAATCCACTCTATCGGGAGAGAGAAATTGAGTTCCAGCTCAAGGATTCTGATGTGGAGGCCGTTGTCATTCTTAACAACGTGTACCGCTCCAATGATTTCTTCGCAGAGTTCGAAAAAGCCAGACCGCACTTGGAAAAGATCAAACGTGTATTTGTTACCTCGCTAACAGACTTTCTTCCTCCCATCAAAAAACAGCTAGCAGGAAGGGTGAGGAAGATTCAGACGTTAAAGAAGCAAGATACGACAAGATTGGTTGACTTCATATCCGGATTTCCGAAAACAGAGCCACCTGCGGTCGATCTTGACCCAGCAGAGGCCGTGGCAGTGTTGCAGTATACTGGAGGCACGACGGGAACATCCAAAGGGGCAATGCTCACCCATCTCAATCTGGTTTCAAATTCGATAGTTCTGACCCAGTGGTCACACAATACGAGAGAAGGAAAGATGCTGGGGGTGACTCCATTTTTTCACATCTACGGATTGACCTGCTGCATGCTTTCTCCGACCGTAGCGGGAATGGAAGTTATTCTTCTTCCGTCATTCAACGTTCGAGAAGTCTTGGAGACGATTCAACGGAGCAAGATTACTACGTTTCCTGGAGTATCTACGATGTACATAGCCATCGTGAATTATCCGGAACTGTCCAAATATTCGATCCGCACAATTAGGACTTGTATCTCAGGGGCCGCACCGCTTCCCGTGGAAGTACAGAAAAAGTTCAACAAGCTAACTGGTGGAAATTTGGTTGAGGGTTACGGGCTTACGGAAGCCAGTCCGGTTACACACAGCAACCCACTTGGAGACCGTGCGCTCGTGAAATCAGGATCGATAGGAGTTCCAATTCCAGATACGTATGCCAAGATCGTTGATTCGGATACCGGAATGAAGGACCTTGCCATAGGCGAAGAAGGAGAACTGGCGGTGAAGGGCCCTCAAGTCATGAAGGGGTACTGGCGCAACCCCGCTGAAACTGCAAACGTCCTAAAAGACGGCTGGCTATTGACCGGCGATATTGCGAAAATGGACGGAGACGGGTACTTTTACATTGTCGACCGAAAGAAAGACATGATTGATGCCTCCGGCTTCAAGGTCTGGCCGAGGGAGGTCGAGGAGGTTCTCTATACACAGCCCGACATCAAAGAGGCAGCCGTAGTCGGTGTGAAGGACGAATATCGCGGTGAGACTGTAAAGGCCTTTATTGTCTTGAAGGACAAGAGCAAGAATCCAGGAGCAGAAGCAATTCGCGAATATTGCAAAAAGTTGATGGCGCCGTACAAAGTTCCCAGGATTATCGAGTTCAGAGACGAGCTACCAAAGACTCTCGTCGGGAAGGTTCTCAGAAGAAAGTTGCGGGAGGATAGCCCAGGATCAGGCCCTTCCTCATCAGTTGCCAAGTAAAGATTCAGCGATTTTTGCCTTCAGCGACTCGTTGGACTCCAGATAGGATTGGGTCACTCTCGCGTCTCTCAAGTACCTTTCAACGGGATAATCTCTAATGAATCCATAACCGCCATGGACCCTGATTGAATGCCGGGCAGTTTGGACAGCGGCGCTGGATGCAGACACTTTGGCAACGCAACTATCGCGATCTAGCGTTTGTAAAGTCCCGATTTCGGCCGCCGTCTTGTACGTAAGCAATCTGGAGGTCTGGAGGCTGATCTGGTCCATTGAAATGAAATCCTTGACCGCATAAAACTTTCCTATCTTAGAATTGAATTGGGATCTCTCGTTCGCATACTTTAGTTCAGCATCGAGCGCTGCCTGACCAATGCCTAAAGCCTGCCCAGCAACGGCTAACCTCGAAGTCGCCAGAATGTGATTTAGGGCGATGCTATTCCCTTCTCCGTCGAAGACTTTGGCATCTTTGGGAAGACGAAAGCTGTTGAACGAAATCTTTGCAGTTCCGCCAGCCCTCATACCCAATAGTTTCTTTGGAGCGTCAATCTGGAATCCAGAGCTCTCGCGCTCCTTCGAAAAACAGAAGAAAGTCTTGCCGGCGTCCCTCATCTTTGCCAGGATCAGGAATACACCTGCCGTGTCCGCGCTAAGCACGTATTCAGAATGACCGTCTAACACGAAATCCTCGCCTTCAATTTTGCAAGAGACTGTCGAAGTAGGATCTATTGAAAAGGCTCCCATCGTTCCGGAAGCTAGCTTTGGTAAAAGAGCTGATTTCAGGGCATCATTTGGAGAGTTAAGAATCGCCTCACAGACGACGGCATTATGAAATGAGATCCGTGCTCCCAAAGAACCGGAGACTTTGGACAGTTCCTCGATTACCAGCAACAGGCTGAGAAAATCTGCTCCAGCGCCGCCATACTCCGAAGGGGTTGTGATTCCGAATAATCCGAGTGAAGGGAGTTTACTCAGGAGATCGCCCGGAATTCCAGCATCAAGGTCGATCTTGGATGCTTGCGGAGATATCTCATCCTTTGCAAAATCTCGAATGGTCTCCTGCAGCAGTTCCTGATCTTGGGTCAGCCTAAACTCCAAGCTATTCACCCCAGAATGAATTTTTCAACTAGCATTCCACATCTAAAAATAAGAAAATGTTTTCAGTCAGACTTCGAGTATCATCGAGACAGCTTCTCCTCCGCCGAGACAAAGGGTTACAAGCCCCCGCGCCAGTTTTCTCCTCTTTA
>JAPCJU010000090.1 GCA_027886795.1 Nitrososphaerota archaeon
ATCTCGCTTGGAGCAAAGGCTGTCGGCTACACCATTTACCTCGGGAGTCAGCTTGAAGGGGAAATGTTTGCAGAATTTGGAAAGCTGCAAGAACAGGCGCACGAGCATGGAATTCCCGCGATAGCTTGGATTTATCCGAGGGGACAGGGAGTCCAAAATGATACGTCAAAGGAGATAGTGTCGTACGCAGCAAGAGTCGGCCTTGAACTTGGCGCCGACGCCGTGAAAATAAAATACACCGGCGATCCACAAACTTTTTCCTGGGCGGTAAAGTCTGCGGGAAAAGCTCACGTCTACATGTCTGGTGGCCCGAAAGCACCCACTGATGCAGATTTCCTGAACCAAGTAAGAGGAGTGATGCAGGCCGGGGCTACTGGCCTTGCTGTCGGCAGGAACGTCTGGCAAAATGAAGATCCGATAAAAATGGCAAGTTATCTGAAGCAGATAATATTCGAGAAAAAGACGGTGGAGTCAGTAATTAGGGCGTAAGGAATCTTTTCAAAGATTCCGTAGCTTGGCGAGAGTTCTACGACGGAATACGAGCTACCATATTCAGTCTCTGCCCGGTGGTTTTGGCAGACTCTGCTGCCAGCTACCTAACTCCCCAAACATTTTCCCGAGAGTTTCGTCACCCGATTTGAGAAGGACGAGATAAGAGGCCAAATCATCGTCGCTGAGTTTCTCAGTGAACCTGGGCAGAGCGAAATCGTATTTCTCAACTATAGCGATACCATGATCAAATGTAGGATTCGCAAAATATGATTTGGACTCAGGAATGCTCTCGGACATCTTGGACGATACATCTTTTCTTATTCCTGAGAAAAGCTGTTTGATCTGCCCAGAGACCTCGGGCCCGATTTGGGACTTTATCTTCTCCATCTGTTTCTTAGCCGCCGTTCCGCCATCAGACTCACCGGACATTGCTTCAGCAATTGCTGCGCCCATTCCAGCAGTTGCCTCAGTCATTCCAACTGCGATAGTAGAGAAAACTTCTTCGAACATGCTCACAAAGAGAATTGTGTAGTTTGTCATTAGGTTCACAGCTTTCTCTTCCCTAGTCAAAGGAGGCCCCTGGTGTGTCATCCTGCGTTTTGATTTGAGAGAGCATAAAAAAAGTTGCTAGATGACAAGACAACTTACGATATCCAATGCCCCAAAAAATGGATTCTTCAAGTCGCGAAGGAACATTATCAATCGAACAATTCTATTTGGTTACAAGAGTTAGTACGTCCTCGTCCATCAGCCGATGAGTGCCACCGACCTTCTGGCCGCCGAACTTTACGCTCTTGCCCCAGATCTGTGCGTATCTCAGGTCCTCTTTCATTCTTCTGTGTAACTTGTTGCAGATATCCAAGACGTTCGAACCGTTCTTGACTATCAGAGGTTCCTTCATGTCTGCGTCCTGCCCGCGCGGTTTCAAAAATACCCTGATGAAATCTAATCTGTTGTAGATCTCTTCCTTTAGGGCGGAGATGTTTACGTTGGACTCGGCGGAAACGGGAATGAACTTGTACGGGACTTTGGCGGTGATCTCGTTTATGAATCCAGCATTGACAAGATCCACCTTGTTCATCACAGTCAGTGACGGAATGTAAACTCTGTTCCCCAGCAGCACGTCGACCAGCTGCTCATCTGTAATGTCTTCACGTATCATCACCCTCGCGCTGTTTATGTCGTAAACGCGGAGTATTTCCTTTACGAGCTCCTCGGATATCTTTGTGAGCTTGACCTGAACGCTCGCAGTGATACCACCAGAAGATGTACTCTCGATTACAACGTTTGGAGGCTTTTCATCGGCCCTGATCCCGATGTTTCTCAGCTCTTTTCGGAGGACTCTTGCGGCATCCGGCTGAAACACGTCAACAAGAAACAAGATTAGATCGGCGTTTCTTGCCACCGCGAGAACTCGTTTTCCCAGACCCTTGCCGGAGGACGCGCCCTCGATGATTCCTGGAAGATCAAGAACCTGGATTCTCGCGCCCCGGTAGTCCATCACTCCAGGGACAACGGTCAGGGTAGTGAACTGATAAGCGGCTACCTTTGATTTTGCGTTCGTGAGTCTATTCAGTAGAGTAGATTTTCCGACGCTCGGCAGTCCAACCAGAACGACGGTTGCGTCGCCAGTTTTCTTAATGTCGTAGCCGATGGCGCTCCCCCCGCCCCGAGAGGCCTGTTCTTCCTGCTCCCTTCGAAGTTTCGCGAGCTTCGCCTTCAGGAGGCCGACGTGGTGCTCGGTCTTTTTGTTTACTTGAGTCCTGTGAATGTCGTCCTCAATTTTCTTGATTTTTTCAGGTATACCCAAGTTAGACTACGCTCTGTGCGCGGATTTTGGAAGCGGACCGCGTTGTTTTCTTCTATCGTACGTTCTGACTTATAATCAATGACTGTTATCCCCGAACTTCATACGAAGGGGGCCTTATCGCTCGGACAGCTCGTTTCAAGCTGAACGGTATGAAAATTTGCACCGCTGCTTGAAAAGGTGGAAAACGGCATAATAAATCAATGAAGAAAATATGTATTATACAATCTAGATTGTATTATACAAATCACGAAAAATTCTCCCCCCGCATGCGATGACCCCCTAGGGGGCCCCTCCTAGTTCTCTGGTGGAGACATAGGATCAATGATCCTGAATGTCCTCCTGTAGAGTAAATTCTCTCTAATAGAATAGATCAATAGTCTACGATCCCTTTGATCTAGAGTCTCCTTTCAAAAGTTCAACAATTAGTTTAGATGTCTTTGAGATTCAAAACTTTTGAAATCGGACAATGATGTGCGACAAATGCAGAGCCGGGCAGATGATTGAGTACGAGCGGACTATGACACACGATGGAAAACTCGCCAAGATCATGGGCACAAAATGCGATCGTTGCGGCTACACGAAACTCGACAGTGATGATGACATCTGGTCAATCGTTGGATTGTAATCTTGAAAAATTTGCAATTCTTTGAGGAAAGAATCTTCATCTTCGCGATCTGAATGAGCGCCAAACTTACGGAATTCATGGTACAAAACTACGCAAAGGCGGTCACCATGGATTTGGCCGAGTGGTTGTCGCTTAACCCGCTCCCCAGTTTCTGCGAACCAAAATCTGACGGTTTCCGCGTCTTCGTATTCAAGAGTAACGACAAGATACTTCTGGCGACGCGTCATGGTGGAATTTATTCGGAATCAACCCATCCGATTTTGTTTAGAAAAATCGAGACCCTCAAAGCCCCGGAACTTCCCCAGAGAATTATTTTTGATGGAGAATACATTGCCCCGGATCAATTACATATTTTCGATCTACTGCGAATCGATGATCGAGACTTGATGTCCCAGATTTTGTTAGAGCGCAAGAAAATACTGTCAGAGCTTCTTTCCGGTGAGAGAAAATCATTTGAGGTTCCTTCAGTTCTAGCAAACTCTTTCCAAGAGATACAGGATTACAAGAAAAGCGAGGTGTCAAAGGACGGCGAGGGAATCATCGTAAAAAATCCCTCGTCGTTCTACAGGCAGAAAAATTCCTGGTTGAAACTAAAGAGGTTCGATACCCTTGATTGCTTCGTCACGGGAATAGAGCGCACGCAAGAAATGGAAAGAACAGGCGTACCCCATTCATGGTACATGGGAATTTTTGACGAAAACGACAGAGTCTTGGAAATTGGAAAGGTCGGCACTTATCTGAAGGATGTCGATCCGTCGAGAATCAATATCGGAACAGTTGTCGAAGTACAGTATCAACAGTTTACCGAGGACAAAAAGCTCAGAGGTCCCTTCATAATCAAAATTAGAGATGATAAAACGAAAGAGGAATGCAAAATATCGCAGATCCCCGGTTATTCAAATTAACCGAACTTGACAAATCTTGAAATAAGTTCGTTAATTGTCTTTTTCAATAGTTGAGAAATCTAACATGAAGGCGGCAAGGTTTCACAGTAAGACACGACTTTTGAGCGTGGACGACGTAGATCTCCCGCAGATTAGTTCGAATGAAGTGCTTTTGAAAGTCCGTGCCGCAGGCGTCTGCCACACGGAATTACATTTCCTAGATGGAATGATCCCCATTTCTGGTGAAGCTATGACCCTTGGGCATGAAATATCAGGCGAAGTTTCCAAAGTCGGATCGGAAGTTACAAACGTTCGCCCTGGGGATCGAGTGATAGTCAACAACTGCGTGCCGTGCAACAACTGCATGCAATGCTTTGAGGGAAGAGAGAATCTATGCGATAATATTCAACAGCTGGGTTTTACGATTGACGGTGGATTTGCGGAATTTGTTAAGGTCAGATCAGATCTCGTCGTCTCGCTTCCACAATCAGTATCGTTCGAACAAGGAGCAGCGTTGACCTGCGGTTCGGCAACATGCTATCACGCCCTATTCGACGTTGGAAACCTGACATCGAAAGACACTATGCTGATCAACGGGACAGGGGGAGTGGGTTTCAGCGCGCTGCAAATTGCAAAGAATGCGGGCGCCGCATGCATTGCCGTGGATGTAGTTGATGAAAAACTCGATCTGGCAAAGAAAGAGTTCGGCGCTGATTACACGATCAACGGCAAAAAAGAAAATGTGGCTGAGAAGGTGAAGGAACTTACTAGAGGGAAAGGTGTGGATATACTGCTAGAGTTCGTCGGCATTCCTGCTACTATGAAATATTCAATGGACGTACTTTCAAAAAAGGGAAGGATTGTTTTCGTCGGTTACACTTCAGCAGATTATGTTGTCAGTCCGTTGAACATGATCTTGAAAGAGGCCTCTGTCCTTTCAGCGATAGCGTACAGGAAATCCAATCTAATTGCGGTCCGAGATCTTACTGAGAGGGGAAAGCTACGGCCACTTGTTACGGGGCGCTATCAATTGTCACAAATCGATGAGCCGCTCAATCAGCTTAGAAACGGAACTGCGATTGGCCGTTCTGTCCTGGTTTTCTGAGCCTAATCTGTCAAATCATACTGTGAAGCTTTTCTACTTCGTACAAAGTAGAGTCTAGCGCATCTATTGCCGTGTCAACTTCTTGCCTCGTTATGCAAAGTGGAGGCTGGAATCGAATTCGGTTGTAAAATAGTCCCCCGCGACCGATCAGCACTCCACGATTCAACATTCCTCTCAGAATTCCTCCCATCATTGAATCTGATGCGGGCTCTCTCGTCCTCTTGTCTTTTACGATCTCGGCGCCGATCATCAAACCCTTGCCATCCACGCAGTCAAGAGAGGGATGTTTCTCCTCCAGAGCCTTCATCGATTTTAGAGCGTACTCCCCAACTTTCTCAGAGTTTTCCACCAGTCTCTCTTCTTCAATTACCTCCATCGTAGCAAGAGCTGCGGCGGTGCTTACCGGATTTCCTCCGAAGGTTGAGAAGGTCGGCCCGAGATATGAATCGGCTATTTCTGCGCTTGCCGCAACTGCTCCGATGGGGAACCCACCTCCCAGCCCCTTGGCCATCGTGATGATATCGGGAACTACGCCATAGTTTTCAATTCCAAACATTTTACCCATCCGTCCAAAACCGGTCTGAACTTCATCCGCTATGAACAGTATATCACACGCGTCGAGGATCTTTTTCACTTCCTTGAAATAGTCCGGGGGAGCAGGAATCACGCCACCTACGCCGTAAGCAGGTTCAGCTATGAAAGCTGCGACGCTCGAACTCGTTTCCGTATTAATCATTCCCTTGACATATTGAGCGCATGCGTAGCCGCACTTTGGCGGCCCTTCAGTATGCCCTAATGGACATCTGTAGCAATAATATGATGGTGCGTGGATAAAACCCGGAGTGAACGGTCCCATGCCGGAAA
>JAPCJU010000091.1 GCA_027886795.1 Nitrososphaerota archaeon
AATCAGCATCGAGTTCTCTTTTCCTGAAGAATCGCTGATCGGAAAGAAGGCATCGATGAAGGGGGCGTCTAGAAGATTTTCCTTGATTCCCTCCGCGTTTTCAGTGTCGAAGACAAAGACGCCATTTTTTTTCATAATGTTGGCAGTCGCAAAAAATAGGTTCCTAACTAGATCTTCGTTCAGCCCGGCGAGACTCCAGTATAGACAAAGCGCTGTATCAAAGCTGTCGCTCTGAAAAGGCGGATGAAGAAAATCGGCTCTGGCCAATGAAACTGATTTCCCGAAAAAAGGCACAAGTTTTTCCCGTGCAAGCTTGACCATCTCCTTGCTTGCATCCATACCGAAGAATTCACTCCGATTGTTTTCTCTTTTCAAAAGATTTGCAAGGTGGCTCCCAGTCCCGCATGAAATGTCGATAATCTTCCTCGATTCATTCTCGGTCAAGATTTTCTCGAGCCACTCGACTTCCTTCGAATAGTCTCTGTATTGACTCTCGAGCCGATCATAGTATTTTGCAAATTCGCTGTAAAGTTTCGGAAATACTGGATTATTTTTGCTCAATAGATCATCTTGTCTGAGATTCTCAGAAGATCTGTCCTGTCGAGAAAGGCAGGTCGAATCAGGCCTTTCTTTAGGGCAATATTCAGAGCGAGATGCTGAAGTTGGATAGAATAGAAAATCGCTTGCTCTATTTTGTCATATTTTTCTTCGAAAGATAATAGGCTACTTGTGATTCCCGACTTGGAGAGGGTCTCGTGAAGAATGCTCGCCTTCTCGTCGTGAACTCCATCTCTCAGGATAAAGATAGAATCTTTTTCTCGCATCGAAAACAAGTTCATGTGTGAAAACTCCTCAACAAGTTGGTAGTCCGCGCTGCCTCCAGTAAACTCGCAGACCTTCGCATAACCGTAGAGCGCCACGGGGTAATAGATCCCACTTCCAACGAAGTGAATTGTTCCGGAGGGTTCTGAAATGCCAGAAACCCAATTTTTTGCGCGTTCAATCATTTGAGCGGCATCGAGCTGCTTTGGCAGATTTCCAAAAATGGACGAAGCGCCCAGCAATGAAGCCGTGAAAGAATTGGTTCCCGGAGTTAACCCCGGGGATTTTCTAAACTTGAGAGGCAAGACTCTTGTGCACACCCTAGCAAGTTCACTCTCCACATTCGCCGTTGTCGCAACTACTTCTCTGGCAATCCTAGAAATCCTACTCGCTGCCTCGATGTTTGCCTTTGTCCTCCCAGAGATTGAAATAATGTAAACTGACTTGTCTTTTGCGACATTCGGATTCTGAATCAGATCGTAGGGGTCGAAAGATCTAGGTTCGAAGTCCATCAACCGCTCAATAAATTCCGCAGTAGCGAGGGAGTCTCCCGCTCCAACGAAAATCATTCTCTCAGGTTTGACAGCTGCTACGCTCGAAGAAGCGAGGTATTCCAGATAATCCGGCAAATCTTTCTTCTGAGCATCTATTTCCTCAATTACCGATGCGAACGGCAGTCTTCCCCCAATTTGATTCATCAAATCTTTGTTCTCCAGTTTCATCAGTTATTCTGAAACAATTTTTGACTTTATCATCATCTTTATGAAAAACGAAGTAGTCGTCGGTTAAGAAATTTCTTTGGTCAAAGATTTCACTTCAGAGCGAAGAATTCTCGTCATTGAGATAATGCCAAGAGCAACAAAGAAGCCTACGGAAAGTGCTACCTCGGCATCTCCTTTGCCAACTAAACCCAGTGCCCCATCATATGCGGTGAGGCTGGCGAGAAACCAAATGGCAAGAAACAATCCGAAAACAAGATTTGTCCTGTTAACCGATTCCCCTCACCTTTTGCAACTTTTCGTAAATCTTGCCAAGTTCGGAACGAAAACCCGTGATGAAGGCTTCGCTCGATTCTGGAACATGTTTCTCTGTTACTTTTTGATAAGCACGAACAAATGCAAGGTTAAAGTCTGTAACGTCCAACGGGACTTCATCTGGAGGGTATCCTTGAATTTCCGCAAGACTGTCGGCGATAACTCCAATTTCGTCTCTCTCTTTCCTAACTATTTTGGAAAGTTGAGAATAACTCAGATTATTGGCAACTACTCTTGCGAATACTTTACCGTCAAGTTGTTCCTTGTCAATCTCCTTAGACCACTTCTCAAAAAGAGGCGCAAGGTCTGGTTCTTCCCTCAATTTCAGGTAATTCTCAATCGCCTCCCGCGCTACCTGAGACCAGGTTACCTCGGGATACTTTGACATCGATTTTGCCAAGCCTTCGGATACCGTTAGGGTAATGTTCTTGCTTTTAGCTTCTTGCAACGCCGTGTTAACACGTTATACACAGGGCGTATTAGAATGTTTTGTTTTTCCTGTGATAACACTGTGTTCACAGGGATAATGTTCGGCAGTTGCCGATGACGTGTTCATAATCAACGTAGCTTCTTACTGGGTTATCAGGAATTGCTTGCTTGATAAATTTGATAGCAACATTGCTTTTCACACAAGTGACAGAAAAGTGGCATGAAATCTTAGCTTGATCTGGTTTCTACCCTTTTCGACTGGAAAACTTAATCGAGCGCCTCTAACATTTGGGATCTAACATGAAGTTTGACCAGAAAGTACTGGATTGGCTTCTTGAGCCCGATCAACCCGTTGTTCGATACTATGCTCTGGTTGATCTTCTCGATCACAAGAAGTCTGAGAGCCAAATCCGCGAGGTTCATTCAAAGATCCTCAAGCGAGGTTGGGCGAAGGAAATTCTTGCAAAACAAAAGCCCGGCGGTTACTGGGAAAAGAAATCCGATCTTTACAAGCCGAAGTATCTTGCCTCGAATTGGAAGATGATAGTTCTCTCGGACATGGTGCTCAAAGCTGAAGATGACAATAGGATCCTCAGAGGCTGTCAGTTGTTTTTTGAAGATTGGCTCGGCGACGAAGATAAATTTGAAATCGAAGGTGAGGTCTGCATCTCCGGCAATCTCGCCAGATTTCTTACGAGATTCGGCTACTCAGACGATCGTCGGGTCAAGCGAATATTCGACTGGCTGGTGAATGATCAAAAAGATGATGGGGGATGGCATTGTTTTAAGTCAAGCACTGGAACACTTGACGGCTGGGAAGCTCTCGCGGCTTTTGCCGCCCTTCCGAGACAGAAACGAACTAAGCGTATCAACCGCTCGATAGAAAGGGGTGCGGAATTTTATCTGGAACGGGGACTGCATCGGGAGGGCAGAAGATACGAGCCGTGGTTCAGGTTTCATTATCCCAACCATTATTACTATGACTTGCTGGTCGGACTTGACGTGATATCTTCTCTTGGATTCGGGTACGACAAGAGATTGTCATTCGCGCTGCGCGTCCTAAATAAGAAACGAAAATCCGACGGGAGGTGGGAGCTTGACGCAGTTCATCCGGATCTCGCGACGGGGGCAAACTACACCTTGAGGAATCCCAATGTGACTCGATTCGCGTTGGAAAAACAGGGCGACCCAAGTAAATGGATAACTCTGAAAGCGCTTCAGGTCCTCAAACGAGTCGAGGAATCGAGCTAGCCTATTTTATTCTGATTTCCAAATGCTGGATCGCGTTGTACCCGTAGAGGTAGCTATTCATCATTGGTTTTTCTGGTTGCATGTTGTTCATTGCGTCAGTCGCCCTAACACTTATGATCGTCTTCCCAGTTTGCGTTGGCATCCATTCAAATTTCCAACTTGTCCACGCGTATTTGCTTAATTTGTCGTTGTCGACAAGCGTTGTGGCTTGCCAACCGTTGCCCAGATTTACTTCCACTTTTGTAATTCTGCCGTGACCGGACCACGCTTTTCCCTCGATTGTTACAAGACTACCAACAGTTAGATTCTGTTTTGTCTTTGGATTTGTGATCAACGATTTCACATTAAGATCAGTCACTGGTTCCCTCTCGGTTCTGCCGTTTCGATCCATCAAGTAGACGTACTTTGTCGAATTGAAATAGCCCTTGAACGGAAATTTTTCTTTTGTTAAGATTATTGTGTTGAGCCACTTTACGGAGGCCATCGCAAACCATCCTGGCACAATCAGCCGAGCGGGATAACCCTGCTCTTTGGGAAGCGCCTCGCCGTTCATTCGCAAAGCGACAATCGTATCCGGATCAAGGGCTTTGCCAATCGGGAGGCTACGCGAATATCTGTTCTTGCTTTCGATTGGAGTAGCTTCTTCAACTGATCCGTCAGCTCCGACAAAAATAACCTCTATTACTTCCCGCAGCTTGCGACCTATGATTCCTGATTTGCTCAAGATATCTTCTAGTGGCACTCCCGACCAAATCGCAGTTCCTACCGCACCATTTTCCCAAGCAATTTCGCCCTCAACAGTTTTTCCGAAGCTTGATCTACTATTTCCGGCGCACTCGAGCGTGGCTGCCAAAGTTCTTTCGCTCATTTTTTTCAAGTCGTCTATCGAGTAAGAAAATTTGAACGATTCAAATTCCAGCGTTAATTGCCAATTGCTCTCTTGAATCTCCGGTAATCCAAAATGATTTCTTACGAAGAAAGAAGAGGTGGGTGTGATATCTGATCGAAGGTCGGCCTCATCTGCTTCGCAAATGAAAGGAACTTTATTTTTGATCTTCAGAGGGACTCATCCAAACACGAGAATGTTAGGGTTGGATGCAATAACCGGAGAACTCATTTCTTTTTTAGCGATTCACTGAGTTCTCGGACTTTCTGTGCTCCTCCCGATCTTAGCGGATCTCCGTGGCCACTCAGGAGAGTTTCAAAATCGAGAGAAGAGATCTTTTCTACAGACCTGTCGGCCATGTGCAAGTCACTGGAAAACTGTTTGATAGATCCTTGAAGCTTTGCTCCTCTGTTAGTTATCGCATCTCCCACAAACACCAATTTTCTTTTTTGATCGTAAAGTGTGATGCTTCCTGGAGTGTGACCTGGCGTATGAAACACCGTCAACGACGATCCGATCTTGTCGTTTTCCTTTAGCCTTACATCTGGTTCAACCGGTGAAGATCGAAAAAACACAGAAAATAGTCTGAAGATAAAACCTACAGCGCCCCTCGGCGGAGGTAATTTTTTCTTCCCAGATAGGAAATCGGCATCCTGCTCGTGAATCATTACTTTTGCCCCGGTTGATTTCTTGATTGCCGACGCACCTCTGATGTGGTCAATGTGAGCGTGGGTCACAACTAGGATCTTTAGATCTGTGGGCTGTTTCGAGAGTGTTGTCTTTACGTATTCAAGAATCTTTTTTCCACCGGTCGACGTTCCGGCGTCGATCAACGTAAGGGAGCCATCATTCTCCAAGATTAGATACGAGTTGGCATTTACACCCTCAATCTGATGAACCCCAGGCATTATTTCGACCATCTTGTTTTCCCTTTGTCAGAACGTCAATGGGTGGTTATTTTGGTCTTTCGAAATTCGAGGTAAACGGGAGGTCGGTTTCTTCTTTTCCATCAGTTTAGATCTGACCGCGCTCCGTGCCTAATGAAATGTTGTCGAAACCCGCACCTAATTTCTCAAGTCTTTTCTTGATTATTTCGCACGCAGTTTTAGAAGAGTCGATGGCGATCCATTTTCTTCCGAGACGCTGAGCCGTCGCCGGACAAGTGCCGCCTCCACACATGGGATCTAGAACGATGTCGCCAGGATTTGTCGATGCCCTAAGGAGATATTCTAGGAGTCTTTCGGGCTTTTGAGTGGGATAGCCGAGTCGCTCCTTCGCAGTCGCGGACAAGAGGGGAATCCTGATGATGT
>JAPCJU010000092.1 GCA_027886795.1 Nitrososphaerota archaeon
GGCTTCGAGGTAATTCTCAAGGATGGTTCGAGTAAACGAAATAATCAATGGGCCGTCCCGTTCTAGGAATAATGCATCATTGGAACTTTCTGATTTCATTTTTGATTTTCTCGCAACATCTCATTTTGTTCATTCTGGAGCATAAAGTTTACCTCGCGGAAAAGCCGTGTGAGTTTCTCCCAATGACCTCCTCGCCAGTAAGTTTTTCCGCAGGAAATGCATTCGAAGACGATCTTTTCATTCAATAAACTCGCTGATTTTTTAAGTCTGCCATTGCATGTCGAGCATCTCGACTTCAGGGATCTGAGGTCGATCCGTTTTTCTCCCAGACTTGCGAGTATCTCATACAGCCTGTCTCGTTCTATTCTCGAGCTCACTAGAATGGTTGCCGTCTTTTTTCTTTTTGCTCGCAAGAATAACTCGATGTCAGAGGTGACCAAAATTCTTCCGGAGTTCAACGCTTCTTCAAGAAGGAACCCATCTTCAAAATTAGAGCTATAAACCGTGTCAAATCCTATAATCCGGAGTTTCCTTGCGATAGAACCCAACATTCCGTCGACAATGAATCTTGAATCATTCTGTTTATCGGGATCAAGATTCGTTTTTTCTTCTGGGAGTGATTCGTTCTCTGTCAATTAGGCACCATCGGGAACACTCTGAATTTCCTCTTCAGTATTCCCCGTGGTACATTCTCCGCAGAGGAATCTTCCGTCAATTTCAAGCAAGCCGTCGGACCACTGATTGCAAGAATCGCAATATCCGGCAACAAAAGCAGGTTGTCTGGAAGCTTGGCCCGTCATGATCATTGTCTTCTCAGAAATAATGTCGAATAGTTCAGGAGTGATGGCGAGAATATCCGAAATCGAAATAATACCGACTAGACGATTTTTGTAATTCACTCCAAGCCTCTTTATGCCGTATCTTCTCATGGCTCTTGCGGCCTCTATGATTTCCTTTTCACTTTCGATGGTATGCAGAGGCCTTGACATTATTTCACGCGCGCTGCTTGAACTGGGCCTGATATCTTTGCTCACTACTTTGGTAACAATGTCACCATCAGTAACGATGCCGATTGGCAAGTCATTTTCCGTGATGACGACACTGCCCGCTTTGGATATCGTCATTTTTTCAGATATCCCTTGTATCGACTCTTCCGGATCGGCAGTTATGACGGGGCTGTTCATTATCTCTCGGACTAGTACTCGTGTTCTGACCGAAGGTGAAATCTTTGTGGGCATTTGATTTCTTCGCCTTGCGAGAAGCGCTAGAGCGTTTCCGGATTCTTATTGATTGCGTTTTTCAGAAACAAGTTTGTATGCCCCCGAGGGAAGGACTCTCATGATATCATCTACCTGAATTTTCTTACTCATCTCTTTCGCGTCTTCGTCCTTGATCCGACTGACTAGCTGTTGTTTTAGTCTCCTGGCGAACTCGCTCCCTTTTTCCTTTCCAGGAGCAATTCGCACGATAGAAAAGCAAATGCCGGATATCGACTTGTCGGGGCCGCAAACGACAATGACTTGTTCAGAATCCGGCTTTTCCAAATCGTTCTTGAGATCTAAGGCGGTTTTATCCTCCTTAGGAATCTTGGACATTGTTGTTAAACCGACCGTTAGTTCAACTTTTACATGCCGAATGAAATTTTTCTTGCCTTCAATGAAAAAGGAACCTCTTGCAAGATATTCCCCTGAGGGCGGACTCTTGCTAATCTGATCTGGAAAAATCCAATAAGCATCCGCCGAACCAAGTTCGTCCTTCCAAGCTCTGCTGAATCCAACTGTAGCTTGAGCGACTTCAAGAGCGATCTCATCGTCTGGCCATTTTAGAGACAAGTCTCGATTTTTTAGAACGAAAAACGGAGAGCCGTGGAGATCGGCGTGAAATACCACGTCATTTTTCTCCGTGTATTTGTTGATGACAATACTATTCGATGTGCTGTCTCTTCCACCGACTACCAGTCTATCATCTGAAGTGACAAACCACCGGTATCTTTCAAACCACTGTCTCTCCCTCCGCTCCGTTACAATTTTTCGCTGCGCTTTTTCTTCCTGCAGACGGGTCTTTTCCAACAGGTTATCTTTTTGAGATTCCAAAGTCTCCATGATCTGTTTTAGATTCTGGTTAACGGAGTCCATCCGCTTTGCCTCATCAAATAACCTAGAGGCGAGGGATGTTGCAGTGTACGATTTTAGAAACGATCTTGGTTCTGTTAGGAACCGCGGTTGTCCATTTGAGGTCTCGCTGATATCAATTAATTCGTAATAAAGGAGCTTGTCAATGAGCCCTTGATCTTCAACAATCGCAGAATTTTCAAACGCCATCAGTCTTCTCGCCAGTTCCCTCAGTTCAGCCGAGGCAATCAAGTTCTTATCAAACTGCGATGATTGCTTTGCGAGAGCCGAAGAAAGCTCTGCAGCCTTTGCGCGCGCCTTGATAGAAACGGAGCGCCTTCTGTCAAGAACAAGAGCCTGAATTTGCACCTCGTCCAAAGCTTCACTGAGGCTTGGAAAAGATCTAATCGTCGCAAATCCTTTTTCCAAAATCAAATTCCAAGAGCGAGGAATAATACCACAAACATCAATTTCAATTTCGCTTTCATCGGAAGGGATCAGAATGTGTCCGGCCTGACTTTCTTTCAAATCTCTTATGAGCGACTGACAGGCCGAAGCTAATCGCAATAGATCGTTATCATCAAGCAGATTAGCCGGCTTTTCAGGGTTCGAGTTCGCTCTCGCAAATATTTCCTCGACGAATTTTCTGGATGTTCCAATGGACCTCCCAAACCACTTGACTGCGTAAAGAGACTCGCCCTTTTTTGTTGATTCTTGATGCAAAGAACGGAGACCCTGTACGTCAACGTCTTGCAAGGCCAGACCTCTTGAGGGAGGCAACAAGTATTTTTCGCCGGGAGTAAGGCTTCGATGTCTGAAAGTTTGTGGACTTTCAACATCCATTATTTTGTCTGCATCATCGGTCAAAATTAGATTTCCGTGGGAAAAAAATTCCGTAAAGAGATTTTTCTTGTCTCCCTTTCTGCTCTCAAAACGAAATCTTGCAATGCGTTCGTTTCCAACTTGTTCAACACTGGTTATTTTGTCCCGCTCAATCTGCGTTCTGAGACGCGAGACAAATTTTGTGGCTTGCGCTATTGAGAGATTTTTTGTCGTGATCCAATTAGCAAACGAAGAAATCGCGACTAACTTCTCGGGTTTTGTGGAATGATTCAGTCGGAGAAGAGCGCCTTTTTCCATTGAATACAAACCGCTTACAAAATAATCAGATACCGACTCTGCAATTCTCTGACAAAGTATCTGAATTTCAATAGCAGAGATTTCCATTTGACGAATCGCTCACATGTTTTGCCTAGAGAACCGAATGAAAAGAACCGAAACCCTAAAAAGATGTCGAGCAGCCTATTAAAAAAAATCTGTTTGTTGGCGATGGGAAGGATTAAGACCAACAAAGAAGTAGATGAAAAACATTTGAGTTCGAGGCCCACAAAGAATGCGGGAGTTCCTTCCGTCCCTCCCCTCGATCCATCAACTCAAAGGCAAAGGCTGGCGAGGTTAGCATGGTATCGCGTCGGGTTTGGGGCATTGGCGGGATTTCTTGCCTCGGTTCTGGGTCTGGTTACCCCAACAGTTGCCTCGCCGGATGTAATTACCAGCTTGAAGAATAATATTGCTAATCCGAATGCGTACTATGGAATTTACATCGCCATCATTATCTTTCTGGCGTCGTATTATTTTGCAAAGTATTCGGTTTTGAAAGGGATCGCGCCCAAAGATAAGAACAGATTGATCACGCAGGGAATCGGAACGTACATCATGATGTTCATCTTTACTTGGATCCTTTTCAACACTTTCAATTATTGTACACTGTTTGCGGCGTGTCACCTCTAATTTATTCCCGATTCGTCGATTTCAAAACTTGCCCTGCCGCCGGAAATATCCGGTTGCACCAGTTCTGCGATCCTCTCCCTGTCCTTTCTGAAAAAATGTAGCCCGTATAAGACCAAAGAAGACAACGCCTCGCCAGTAGTTTCGCCCTCACCGAGGTCGCCCCTAGATCTAATCGAATTCGTTAGAAGAACTGAAATTCCACGTCTGTTTGCGATGTAAGCCAAATTTCTAGCGTAACTTGAAAGTACTTGCTGTCTTGACGCTATTTCTTCATCTCCCGAGAAATCAGATACAAAATTCGTAGTAACGTCGTCAACTATGATTAATCTTAATGATTCAAAGATCGGATCTAGCTCTACTCTCTTGCTCGCTTTGATCTGTTCATCAACGCTCCGGACATAGACTGATAAAATGCTATCAAGAATTTTTCGGGAATCAAAGGACCGAGTTTCCGCCATCTCAACTATCCGCTCCGGTCGGAAGGATCCGGCGCAGTCGACGAAAACCACCTTCACCCCTTTCTTTTCCAACAGAAATTGCGAGGTCATCATGGCATTTTGAAATGCGAATTGTGTTTTTCCAGTTCCCGCAGCACCAAACACGTCCGTAACGCATGAGTGAGGCAGCCCTCCGCCTAACAAATTATCAAGCGCAACCGACCCGGTCGAGATTCTAATCACATTGTTCCTTTTGAAAAGTTGATTTTTCCAATCAGAACCGGTCTGTTCTAACAAAAAGATTTTGCTCCGTTTATGTTTAGAGTATCAGCAGTCTTGCAATCCGCCGGGCTTTGTAAGAAAAGTAAGCTGGATAGGTTTTTATCTCTAACATCGAAACTGCGGACGAAGGCCGGAATCATCGTTTGTCGCAACAAGGTAAAAGACCTCTTAACGTGCTTCAAAAGGCCATTAACAAAGAAGTGTCTGTTCGTCTGAAAATGGATCTTGAATACCGCGGAAGAATGAGTAACGTCGATCCTTACATGAATGTAATCCTTGTTGACGCAACCGAGTACAGCGGAGGAAACCCGTCTGCAAATTACGGAAAAGTGGTAATCCGAGGTAACAATGTTCTTTTCGTCAAGATTTCCAGCAATTTTCAGATTTAGCGAATACCAAGTCTTGATTTTTTTCCAGTAACGTAATCTACAGCTTTTTGGGTCTCCAGCTCTATTGCAAATTTTCTCCTGAAAAATGAGATGGCATTATCGACATCTCTTTGAAGCATCTCTTCGGCGTTTGCATGCGACCTGGAAACGAACTGAGGCCAATCGATTATCCAAGGCTTGTTACCATCAAACAATATGTTGAACTCGCTAATGTCTCCATTTATCATGTCAGCTTTCGTATATGATATCCTCAGGTTCAGTAGAATCTCCTTCAAAAGTGCTTTTGGTTTTTTGATGTCCTCCGTGGTGCATCTGTACAACATCGGGCCGTCCACCTCTGACATCAAGACGGCATGCCTGTCTCGAGCAATAAAGTCCGGGACGGTAACCCCCGCACTCTTCGCTTTCTTTAGTCCATTAGCTTCCATTTGGGCTGCCCCTATGTTTATTTCGAGCCACTGATGCTGGTCTTGGGTGCCGACATATGCACGGTTCTTTCTAGTTGACCTAAAACTTGTCCTGCCGATTCTATAGAATTTTATGACCGACTCCCTTCCGGAATCGTTTATCACTTCAAAAACATCGGATTCTTTTCCC
The DNA here is from genome assembly GCA_027886795.1 of Nitrososphaerota archaeon. Classification (GTDB taxonomy): domain Archaea; phylum Thermoproteota; class Nitrososphaeria; order Nitrososphaerales; family CADDZS01; genus DATLTL01. The sequence continues at coordinate 5,608 of JAPCJU010000092.1, forward strand.
ATTCCGATCGAAGATCCCATTCCCGATATCAGGTTCTGTTTTACAAACGAGTTGAGGGCAAGTGCATCTAAACCTCCAGTGTTTAGCACGTAGCCAAATTTTGTTCGCATTACAAAACCAAAATA
>JAPCJU010000093.1 GCA_027886795.1 Nitrososphaerota archaeon
AGAGTTCCGCAGGTCGTAATTACAACGTCGCACAGCCTCCTTTTTACAAGCTCCTTGATCACTCCTCTATTGCCCGTTGAAATTATTGCCGCAGGAAATGAGAGGAACTTTACGCACTTTGAATCTCGGCACATTGACTCCAGTATGTCCACGGAATCGGCGAGGTATCGAGCTTGAAATCCACCCGACGAACCCATCTGAGTTATGATTTCGTTGACGCTGGAATTTTCGTTCAGCGAGATGTCCTTGACTCTGGGATACTCAGCGCGCGCTGCTTTTTTTGGGCGAGCCATATTTTTATCCACTTTCACGATTGTTTCTTTTATACTTGGTTCTGAAGCGAACTATTTCCGAGAGAGACATAATTGACCGAGTTCACGGAAACTTCCGAGGATCTTCTGAGGAGGGTTATTCAACCAAGAAGGGAAGACTCTCACAAAGGGGATAATGGTGTCGTTTGCGTTGTTGGAGGCAGCAGGATATTTCATGGGGCACCTTATTTTTCTTCAATGGCGGCACTACGGACCGGAGCTGACCTCGTATACCTTGGCGTTCCAAAACTTATTGCCGGTTCTATCCGATCGTTAAGTCCCGAGCTAATTGTATTTCCTATTGCCGATGCTAAGCTCACCACAGGTGCAGCTGACGCCTTGCTCAAGTGGCTTCCCGAAACTGATTCGCTCGTACTAGGCCCCGGAATGGGAAGGCAAAATTTGGACGGCGCGAAAAAAATTATTCGCGACCTATGCCTTGAGAGAAAGATCAGAGTTTCGCTCGACGCTGAGGCGCAGCATCTGGAAATCTTTTCCCTGATTAAGCACAAAGAATGCATAACGACGCCTCATCCCGGCGAGTTCAAGAGAATTTTTGGCGTCGACGCTGGAAATACTGTTGAGGAGAGGATAGAATCCACAAAAAGAAAAGCCGCTGAGTGCGGAATCACAATTTTGCTAAAAGGCGCAAAGTCGGTCATAACCGACGGCGTCTCCGTCTATGTCAATGGCGTTGGAAGCCCAGGAATGACTTGCGGTGGCATCGGTGACACGATTTCAGGTGTCATAGGGGCATTGATCGCGCAGACTGTTGACACAGATGTGAAATCTGTCGAGGTTGCTGCAGCTGCATCCTACATTGTTGGACTATCTGGCAGACGTGCTGTCGAGTCTAAGGGATTTCACATCACGGCCACCGATATCATCAGTGAGATTCCATTAGTCCTCAAGAGATTTGATAGAGTCGTCTAAAATCCCGGAGGGCTCTTGGTCTATTGAAGGAAACGATCGAGACCCCGCCGGCTTTTGGTCTAAAGGAAGATTGGAACTCGATTCAAAGAACACTAGAAGAAATTATCCCGGTCTATGACAAGACCAACCGCTACATTTCGTTGGGGACTGACCTAAGAATCAGAAAGGCGGGAATAGCACTTCTACGGGAGGTAATGGGAACCGACGATTTTTTACTTCTAGATCTTGGTTGCGGTACTGGAAAAATGACCGATCTTTTTGGGGCGGCCACCCGTACCACGGATCGGGTTCTCCTGGTTGATCCAATCTTAGGAATGATGCGCATTGCAAGGTCCAGGACTAAAGCTCAGGGCCTTTTGGCAGTTTACGAAAATCTCCCCTTTCGAACAGGATCAATTGATGCCGCTATGGCCGGGTTTTCAATTCGGGACGCTAGGGATCTAAAAAGAGCGCTGAGTCAACTTGACGATGTTTTGAGACCTGGTGGGAGGTTTTTGATTGTTGATCTCTCGAAGCCGGATTCCAAGGTCAAAAGTGTCTTCATTTCGGCATATTGGCGCCTGATTGCGCCCGTCCTCGCTTTTGCTGCTGCTGGCAGGCAAGGGCTAAAATTCGCAGCTCTTTCAACGACTTATCGTCGGCTACCAAAACACTCCCAACTAGTAGAGCTGTTTCAAATGTGTGGTTTCAGCGTTGAAAAGAGCGAGTCTTTCATGATAGGCGGAGCGAGCGTGATTGTGATTCGAAAGAATGTTTAGTGGAGCATTCTACAAAATGAATTGATCATTGTTTTTATCCATCGCACTCCAGCTGGAAATTAATGCCGAAGAATGCGAGCGAGGTCTTTGCCCCAAAAGGGCTCTTGAAGATGTTGATTCTAAAAATCGCATCAACGAAACCGGTCACGGGCGTTGATATTATGGCTGATGTCCCAAAAATGACGGAAGATCTCTGGCTGCCAAGCCCTGGTTCCGTGTATTACCTGCTCGGGGAACTGGTCGAAAACGGACTGCTGCTCCACATTCCTACCGGAGAGCCGGGACTAAAGCGATACGTCTCTTCCGAGAAGGGAAAACTCAGTCTGGAAAATTTCAAACTCGACGTCAGAAAAAATCTCTATCGACAGCTCGTGATGTTGAGAGTCCTTTCCGACTTGGCTGAAAATGATTCTCTTTCAGAAACAATTTCTTCGATTGCAAGAAAAATTTCTGTCCGGTAAAGTGAAAAAGAAATAACACAATGGTTTGATCATTTCTCAAAAAACTCTTAAATCGAAGGCAAAGAAAACCGCGCTCGTTGCAAGAAGCCGGAACAGTTCTTCACCTGGCGAAAAGCGGGCGGCTAATCATCAAAGCCAACTCTGCAATCAGGGAGGGCACAGTTCTCGTTGATGAAAAGGGAAGAAGCTCGGGCAAGGTCATGGAAATCATCGGCCCGGTCTCGTCTCCGTACTTGTCGGCGCAGCCTTTCACTGATCGGGTAGAAAGGCTTGTCGGAACCAAATTATTCGTTAGCGATGAAGCTCCGCAGGAATACAGAAAAAAAAGATACTCCCCTCACAAATCAGGCCCTTATCAAAATGATAGAGCCCGTGGATCTTCTAGGTCTGGCTCCAGACAAGATCGCAGGAGCTAAGAAATGTACCCCGAAAAAAGAGACGTTGGAATATCCGGCTTCAATCAGTGTCCTAACTGTCGTGGAATGCTGATCGGGGATCAGGAAAAAGGGGAGATTCTCTGCCCTCACTGCGGGTTTGTCGCAAAAGACCAAGGGATTGATATCTCTCCCGAGTGGAGGCAAATGGATTACGAAGAGCGATCCAAAAGGATTCGGGTGGGACTCCCGAGCACGTTTACTCTTCATGATTATGGACTTTCAACTAACATCTCGGGCGACAATCGGGACTCTCAGGGCAGATATCTTGACCAATATAACAGACAGAATGCGCAGCGCATGCAAAAATGGCAAAGGAGGATCAGAACCTCGGCCGCTGGCGAGAGGAGCCTGTCGATCGCGCTGAGCAAGATTTCGGAAGCAGCAGACGTGCTAAGATTACCGAGCTCAGTGATAGAGGAGGCCGCCCATATTTTTAGAAAGTCCGCAAAGCAGAGCGTTTCAAAGAGCAAATCGATAGCTGGAATGGCGGCAGCCTCACTGTATCTGGCGTGCAGGCGTAGCACTGTCAATCGATCTCTAAAAGAGATATCAACCGCTGTTGGCATTCAAGACAGAGCAGCTGCCAGATACTACAGGTTGCTACTGAACGAAGTCGAAAAAAACTACGTGCCACCGCCAACAGTGCAAAAATACATTTCAAAACTCATAAACAAGGAAAAAATAAACGCCAGAGTAGAGAGGCTGGCTCTGGATCTTGCGGACAGGGCAACTGAAAGTGAAATTTCGAGTGGCAAGACCCCCTCAGGTCTGGCAGCAGCTTATGTCTACATCGCGTCTGTAATCTGCAGTGAACACATTCCTCAACGTGAGATCGCGGAATTTGCCGAAGTTACCGAGGTCACTGTCAGGAATAGGTGCAGAGAAATCCTTGAGAAATTCACGATAAGGCAGAAGCTCAGATGAGAAAGCCCTTTCAAATTTGAAAGGTTTTAATCCTACTTCCGACTAATTACTAATCTATATTCCTTGGTGGCTTTGTAGTGGCTACACGCATTTCTAAACAACAAGAGGACGCCTTGCTAGATCTTACCTCTAATGTGTACAAGCTCGTCGTCGAACATGGGGGAGAAGGCGTTCTTCAAAGTGAACTTTGGAAGGAGTTGGTTTTGACCAGCCGCGATGGCTCGAGGTTGGCTATCCGATTGGAGAGGCGTGGAATGATTCGCCGAGAAAAGGTCCTTGATGGAGGAAGATGGACCTACAAGTTAACGCCGCTAAGGATGCCCGTCCAGATCCGCTCCATCGAAGAAGCCCCATGCATTACCTGTCCTTATGAAGCAAAGTGTTCAACGACGGGAGTCGTCAGTCCCCTGTCCTGTCCTTGGATTTCAGAGTGGGTGGTCAAGGAGTTTCGCGAATTGATCACTCCGCAAATTTCCGCCCCCATGAAACGAGTTGCCGCAGCCGCTATGCGCTGAGCGCTTTTTTACCGGGAAAAGCAATGTCGACTTTTCTCGTATCTTCTTGATTTGATTTTATCTGCCATTTTGCTGAAGTACAATTCCATCTTAGGTGAAAACTAGTGAAGCTAGAAGAAGCAAAAAGAGATCTATACCGGAGAAAAGCCAAGGAGGAGGGCTATCGAAGCAGAGCCGCGTTCAAACTTCTCCAACTGAATAACAAGTACAGAATTATTAGGGCGGGGTATAGCGTCGTGGATATTGGCGCTGCTCCAGGGGGGTGGCTAGAGGTTGCGGCCGAGCTGGTTGGTCAGAGAGGCGTAGTAGTTGGGGTGGACATTGTTCCGGTAAAGCCTGTTGGAAAAAACGCAAAAATAATTCTGGAGGATGTCACCTCGGCAGAGTTTCCAAGTAAGGTTCAATCAGCTTTGGGTCGGGGGAAGGCTGACTGCGTTCTCGCCGACATGTCGCCTAAACTTTCTGGAATTTGGGACATGGACCACTTCAAGCAGATCGAGTTATGCCAGAGAGTGGTTGATATCTTACCGGAGATACTCGCTAGCGGAGGATCGAATGTGATGAAAGCTTTTCACGGCGAAGAACTTGACCCGCTGATAAAGCGGCTGAGAAATTCATTCCATAGAGTCGAAATTTCAAAGCCCGACGCGAGTCGCAGCGAGAGCAGCGAGGTATATCTCGTCTCCATGGACTTTACCGGACGAGTTCAAGCAAGACCCTCTGAAGATCTCCCCGAGGAGCATCAGTCCGAACAGCAGCCGGATTCAACCGAGTCCGACTGGCAGAGTGACCGATTGACCTAAGCCCTGAAATCACATCTGCAATTTTCGGAGTTCTGGTTCCGATCAAGTCTGTCATCGCGGTGAGATCATAGTACAGCGGAATATCAAGCTCAGGATCAAATATCGACAATTCGGACAATTTCGCACAATTTGCGATGAAATCTTTCGACTGAATCTCCCCAATCCATAACGGGCCCGCGAGTTTCATCTCTTTGTTATCGCAATCCATGCACTCCAAATTTGTCTTGAGATCGGCGTAGAAATCAATTTGCGAAACAATCTTCCGAAAGCCGCACTTGAAGCAGTGGAGGACATAGCCAATCTTGGTCTCGTTTTCCCGCGAATATCTGTTCCCAATTTCGACGAGCGAGTAGGCGCGGAAATAATGCATGTCATGGTGGCTAAACAAAGGAGTGATAGAAGCTTCGTACCTCATCGCTGTCAAGGCAAGTAATCCGAAAATGAGGCGCATGCCGACCTCGTGCGAGTAGTCCGTCCTGATCGGTAGTCCCAGATACTTTCTCTGCGCGACCCTTGGATAGATTCCACACAGAACAGCAGTGTCGGTTGC
>JAPCJU010000094.1 GCA_027886795.1 Nitrososphaerota archaeon
ACTTTGATTCAATTAATAATCTCTCTGAGCCGGTACGCATTCAGTACCTCGGCGGCGTAATTTCGCAGATTGGCAAAGACAACAAGACTGCCCTAATAACTTTTGGTTTATCCGACCCATCTGAGAGTCAAGCCGCAATCTCCTCCCTGCTTGCCGTTGAGAACAAAGTAAATGGGTTATCACTTTCTAAGGGAGAGGCGATCTTGTTCGGTGGGGATACCCAGGGAACTTATGATAGTCAATCTTTCCTGAACGGATTATTGCCTCAAGTAATCGCGATCCTTGCTCTCGCCGTCTATGTGATTCTTTTCATCCAACTGCGGTCAGCATTTACCCCACTCCGCCTAATATTTACGATTCTCTGCAGTGTCGTCTTTTCTCTTGCGCTACTATCCCTCGTGTTTTATTATACATTGAATCTACCAATTCTCAATTTTGCTCCTCTGTTTGTGGTTGTCACGATGCTAGGAGTCGGGATTGATTACGATATCTTCTTCGTAACCAGAATAAGAGAAGAAGTTCTGAATGGAAAGTCGGACAACGACGCAATAGTCACGGCAGTGAACCGGGTCTGGGTTACTATCTTGGGGTTAGGACTCGTTCTGTCAACTGTTTTCGGATCGTTATTGATAACCGGAATCGCAATCCTCCAAGAAATTAGCCTCGCGGTTGCTTCTGCGATTTTGGTCGATGTTCTGATAGTCATCTTATTCTTTGTACCTTCACTGATGGGGTTGGCACAGAGACTTAACTGGTGGCCGACCAAGATCCAACGGGCAAAGCAAGAAAATAAGGAAAATCCGTAATTTGTGAAGTCGGAAGTTTCCTGATTCAAAATTCTTGTTTTTGAATTTCACTAACGCCTGCGAACCAATAAATACGATGATCCGAAATCATGTCTAGAATCTAGAGAGCTATCTTATTGTCGTTGACCGAAAACATGAACAGTTCAACCGTAAAGTTTGAAGATATCGAGAAAGCGCGTGAAAGGATAAGGAATTACGTCTTCAGGACACCTCTTTACTCAAACCTATTTCTGAGCAAGCGAACTGGTGCAGATATTTTTGTAAAGTTAGAATGCTATCAACCAACGGGAGTATTCAAAATCAGGGGCGCCTTCAACATTGAATTGAAGAATCTTAATCTGATTAAGGAGAGGGGAGTCGTCACCGCGTCTTCGGGAAATCACGGTCTGTCGGTGGCTTATGCGGCGAAGACCTTAGGAGTAGATTGCTCGGTCGTGGTGACGAAGGGAGCCAATCCGGACAAGATAAAAATGATCAAGCTTTTCGGAGCTAACGTAATTGAAGATGGCCCAACCTCGGATTCGATCATAACGAGAGCACACGAATTTTCTGCTGAGACTGGTCGTTTCTTCATTCACCCCTTCGACGATCCCGACGTGATTTCAGGGCAGGGTACCTGCGGTCTGGAGATGGTAGAAGAAAAAGCGAATTTCGACACGCTGATTGTCCCGGTTGGGGGAGGAGGGCTCATTTCCGGAATTTCCACAGCAGTTAGGGCGATGACGCCTGAGTGCAAGATAATAGGAGTCGAGGCAACGGGAGTGCCGTCTCTCTTTGAGTCGATGAAGGAAAATAAGTTAGTTACGGTGGAAGATCCGAAAACAATCGCTGACGGGCTTCTTGGTCAGACTATTGGAAAATTGAATTTTGAGATTTGCAGAAAAAATGTGGACGAAGTCGTTTTGGTGTCGGACGATTCTATGAGGCAGGCTGTAAAGTCGCTCTTATTTGATTCTCACTTGCTGACGGAGCCATCCGGAGCCGCTCCCGCAGCCGCGCTATTGTCAGGAGTTTACAAACCGAAACCAGGCGAAAGAATAGGTTTAGTCATAAGCGGCGGGAACATTTCGTACAAGCTTCTACTAAATTTATTGACAGAGAACTATCAGGTGCCTCAAGCCAGTGCCTAATTTCCAATCCCGTAAATGTTAACTGATTTGATGTTTACAAATTCTCTCAGACCGAATCTTGATAGCTCACGCCCCATCCCGGATTTCTTTACACCTCCGAAGGGCATTCGTGGGTCGGATTTAGTAAGCTGGTTCACGAAAACAATTCCACTTTGAATTTCTTTTATGGCTCGTTTCGCCCTCACCAGATTCGTAGTCCAAACGCTTGCGCCCAATCCGAACTCGGTCTCATTTGCAACCCTTAGTGCTTCTGTTTCATTTTGCACGATGTATAACGGCGCGACCGGACCGAATACTTCTTCCGACATGACCTTCATGTTTTTCTCTACGTGATCGAGAACAGTGGGTTCAAAGAAAGCTCCGGGCGTGCGCCGGGCTCCTCCTATCTCAACTCTAGCTCCTTTGGACTTGGCATCTCTCACCTGGGCGTCTATTGTGTCAACCGCCTGGGAGTTGACAAGAGGTCCGACATATGTATCATAATCAAGCGGGTTTCCCATTTTCTTCTTCTCGAATTCTCGAACAAATTTCTCGTTAAATTCTTGGGAAACGGAGGAAACTACGATGAATCTCTTCGCGCAGATACAGCTTTGACCGGAATTTTGCAACCTGGCGTTAGCTCCGATCTGTGCTGCCAGATCAATATCAGCATCATCGAGTACGACGAAAGGATCGCTTCCTCCCAATTCCAAAACAAATTTCTTGAAATTTCTTGCGGCTTGCTCGCCGATCGACTGTCCCGCTTCTGTGCTTCCGGTGAGAGAGACTCCCGCGATGTATTGCGATTCAATCAGACTTCTAACTGCATCGTGATCGGTTATCACCGTTGAAAAGACACCGTCGGGAAAACCCGCTTCTTTGAATGCTCCCTCTATCGCAAGGGCGCAACCAGGGCAAACGTTCGAATGTCTCAAAATCGATGTGTTCCCTGCAATTACAGTCGGAATTGCAAACCGAAGGGCTTGCCAGAAGGGAAAATTCCAAGGCATTACCGACAAGATCGCACCGAGAGGTTCGTAACTGACATAGCTTGATTTTGCATCGGTTGTAGAAAATTCGTCTTCCAGCCACTTTGCAGCATTTTCGACATAATAATCACAGCCGCTGGCGCACTTTTCGACCTCTCCCTCAGCTTGAGAGATAGGTTTTCCCATTTCCATTGTCATTATTCTGCCATACTCAGTCTTTCTAGTTCGCAAAACCGATGCAAGTTTCTTGAAGTACTCTGCTCTCTCGGCGATCGGGAGTTTGCTCCATTTCAATTCGAAAGTTTCAACCGCCTTCTTTGCCACTGAGGCAACTTTCTCTTTGCCAAAAATCTCGTAAGAATCAAGTGCTTCGCCAGTTGCAGGATTGAATGTTTGGACTGTTTTTGCTTGCATCAAAACCGTAAAGTATCGCTGGATTGATCTTAGTGAGCTTTTCTGTCTCCTACGAATTCACAAGAATTGAAAAAACGGTTCGCAAAGCAATAGACCAGCTATAATTCCGTCACTTTTCCCTAGATTTGAAGATATTTTAGTAATGGGAGCATTTTCTTGAAAATTCTATAGCAATCCTAAAGAAGCTCCCACTCAATTAAGGCTCTATCCGAGAGATAAGTGATCTTACTTGCCGAGTCAGACAGAGCGTTCTAGCAAACCAACTAGTGCGGGTCTTCAATTGTGCAGAGCTTGCAACAAGGAATTTACACCGGATGAATACTTAGATCATGTCTACGAAAATCCTGAGTGTTATCGGGCGTACTTGGCTTCTGAGAAAAAGGAAATGTCCAAGCAGTAGCTCCTTACCAGTTAATCGGGGGATGCCCTTAAACTGTGAGAAGCTCGAACAAGATATAGAATTACTATTCACCACAAGCTGCATATTGGTCGGTTTCTTGATATGCAAGCAACCACTTACGAGTTTTTTGTTTTATCATTCATTCAGAGTTCTTTTGTATTAACTCACTAACAGATCCTATGAATTACATCTTCAACTAATTTTGTCATCATTGACAGCTCTCAGGTAAACAAGAAATCATCAAAATAGGAATTGGAGTCTAACAGATATATATTGAAAGTAAGTGTAAAGTTTTCCCAGACGCTTTGATCTTTCCCTCTCGTTTATCGTTCTCATCGAAAAAACGTGTTCCTCTTGTAATGGTGGGTGGACACCAGTACTATCTGCACCAATACCTTTTGTCATTAGTCGTCATGAGGGGCTTTAAGGTCTCAAAGCTTAACGAAAAAATCTATACTGTAGACTTCAAGGGGCAACATATGGAATTAGGTCCGGATTATGTTGGCATGTTCTATTGCGAATGGCCAATTTGGAAAAAAACGTACCTTCCATCGAAAAAAGTCATGACCTTGGATGGAAAAACTGTGCTCGATGCCGGAGCAGGAAATGGCGAGACCGCCTTATTCTACTTCAACGCGGGTGCTAAGAAAGTGATATGCATCGAAAATTCTGAAGATTCCGTGAAACTACTCGAAAAAAATGCTAAGAGGAATAATTGGAACGTCGATATCAAATGTGAATCTTTTTCTCTGAAACATGTAAAGGATAATGATTTCGATTTTGCAAAAATTGATGTTGAGGGCGCTGAAAAATGTTTGCTCGAACTTGACCGGATTACCTTCCCGTGTGTGGTGGAAGCACATTCTAGCGAAATCAAAGATGCCCTGTGTGACAAATTTGGGTTCAAGCCGATCAAGAGACAAGGCGGCCTAACAACTGTTTCCAATTGTAGATAATCCCGTTTACTAATTCAAGACAATCTAAAAAGGATCAGGATGTTGACCCTGCCCGAAATAAGCAACGATAACTTTCTATTACAATGGAGAACCTACCATCATATTGACTACTATTTCGCAAATGTCTGCGGAATACTCTGCAATCCTACGAAGGCTTTCCAATGCAAGTCGTAGCGAAATCACAGCTTTGTTATCCAGCCGGGACGAAATGAGTTCTTCCGTCGCAGATTCTTCTTCCTTTATGACCTGCTTCAGTTTCAGTATAGCATCGTTCGCCATCTTGGTGCTTCCACTGTGAACAGCTCTAAGGGCGTTGTCGTATACTTCGCTCGACATTTTGCTGAGTTTCAAAATGTGATCATTTAGCGACGGCGAAATCTTTCTCCTTTCAAGGAGCATCTCCGAGCCAGCGATCTGAGCTGCGTGGTCGGCGATTCTTTCAATGCTCTTTACTATCATTCGATAATTCATGCAATCTTGAGCTGTTGCAAGACCGATCTCCTGAATCATTACTCTGTTGTGCACCGCGAGATTTAGTTGTCTCGAAATAAAATGTGCGAATCTATCGACTTCGTCGTCGCGGTCAATTATCTCAGCAGCTAAAGCGGTGTCGCTCGCGGTGAGAGACTTTACCGCATCGAATTGCATGGAACTGGTTATGATCGCCATCCGGCTGAGAGCCTTTTTCAGAGGGAGGTCAACGTTTCCATGAAGGCACTGCGCGAGTATGTTGTCGGTTGTTTCCTCCACTATTTCGACTCCTATCAACTTGTGCCTGATATGGGCCTTCAGTTTCGACCGTAGCTCTGGTTGAGGTGTTTTGAACTTTAGGCGTACGACGTCGAACCCGGAAACATAATACGCGATAAACGCCCTAAGAATCTCGTCCTCATCCTCTTTCTGCGTAATCTCGATAACTCGTTCTGGAGTCTTTTCCACACGCGTGCCCGGGATTACTAACAACGACATGTCGGTCTGAGGAACCATGAA
>JAPCJU010000095.1 GCA_027886795.1 Nitrososphaerota archaeon
CAGCAAGAACGGGAACTCGTTTCCGCACGTGAGTTACGACGGTCTCGATAATTTTCATGTGCTCCTCCCGCGTCAGGTACGCGAACTCTCCAGTGCTACCACCGACAAATATTCCGTCGATCTTGTTTTCAATAAAGTAGTCCACGATATTCTTCATCGAGTTAATGTTAACTTGATCGGAGTTGTCGAAGGGCGTCACATTTACAACGTAGGTGCCTTCTAATTTCGTCAAATCTCAATTCTCTACCTCTGTTTTACTTTCGAACTGATCTCCAAGCGCAGAATATTACGAATCAGGTGTTACCAAAGAAAAACGGCTATCGCAAACTAATTTGTTTCCGAGAAATCCTGAAACTTAGCTTGTAAGCGCCGGGAGAATTTCTTTCTTGTATAGCTGCATGAATTTTTCCTGGCTGGGGCTTGAGCTCGTGATGTGGATGCCTGTGAATCCGAGTTTCGCGTATCTCTCGATGCTCTTTATTATCGGCTCGCTCGACGTGGCGATGACCCAGATCTTCGCAAGATTTTCGTCACCGACGAATTGCCCGTGTTCTTCAACTACGCGTGGATCGTAAACGCCTAAATTGAAGAAGATCGGCATGACATTTCCCGCCCAGGGTCGCACGGACTGGACAGCTTTCTTGTAATCTTCGTCGAACGATACTTGGAGCTCTACGTTCTTTTCAAATGTACTTTCTTTGTCTCTTACTGAAGATTTCAGTCCGCGCTCGACGGCGGGAAAGATGAGGTCTTTGAAATAACCATCGTCCGGATTCGTGATTGTGAGCAACCCGTCGCCCACTCGTCCTGCAAGTTCAGCGGCTTTAGGACCCGAAGCAGCGACAAAGATCGGGATTTTTGTTCTAGGCGGTGTGTAAAGTTTAGCCTTTCTGAGTTTGTAGTAATTTCCCTTGAACGAAATCAGGTCGCCGGTCCATAATTTGCGTATGACTAGGATCGCCTCCTCGAGTCTTCGGAGCCTTTCACTGTGCGGCGGCCAATCGTAACCAAGCGGCATCTCGTTGAGAGCCTCGCCCGTACCAAGAGAGAGGAAAATCCTTCCCGGGAACATGTAATCCAGGGTAGCGAAAGCTTGCGCAACCAGTCCAGGATTATACCGGAGTATGGGGGCCGTTAGACCCGTACCGAATTTGATTTTCTTCGTCGCCTGCGCGGCGGCTCCCAGCCAGCTCCAAGCAAAGGCCGAAGTCGCATTTGTGTGATACCACGGCATGAAATGATCGCTCGCCCATATCGACTCGAATCCATACTGCTCTGCGAGGACGGCGTGATTTAGAGCAACATCAGGCTGGAACTGTTCCAGCGACATCTGGTAACCCATTTCCAAATCTTTAGTTTGCGTCATGAGATGAAATTCTCACCATTGGGCCGTGCTAATATTTGTTTGGAATGGATTCCGTGTTGCCAAGATCTGATAACACGAGGAAGATCAGGTCCTTGACAGCGGATAATATTATAGTGGGACTTACGATTTTGATTACATTGATCCTCCCATTCTCTTTTAGAAGATTGCTGTAAGAGCTGAAAATAACTGAATTGCACACCCTCGAACTCGTCAATGCAAGCTCTGGCTACAATGGGAAGCCGGTCCTCCACAACATAAGCTTCAAGGCTGAAGAGTCTGCCATCTACGTTGTTCTTGGGCCAAATGGAGCTGGCAAGACTACTCTATTCAGGACAATCGCTGGAATTCTCGAGCCCTATTCGGGAGAGGTCTTGTTCGATGGAAAAAATATCACCAACACGAAAGAAGTAAGGAAGAGAATCAACTACCTGTCGCACTACAACGCGATACCCGAAGAAATGACTGTATACGGGTCGCTCAAATTCTATGCTGATATCGAGGGAGGGAACCAGGATGAAGTTCTGGCTCTCTTGAATCTCGAGGAATTACGAGACAAGAAAGTGTCCGATCTTTCGCAGGGGCAAAAGAAACGGGTATCAATAGCGAAGGTATTTTTGAGGGAACGCGATCTCTATCTCCTCGATGAACCCACCTCGAATTTGGATCCAGGTGTCTCGAAGGAAATCAGGGATATTCTTCTTCGCCTTGCAAAAGACAAGATCGTGCTTTACTCCTCACACAACCTCTACGAAGCCAGAGATGTCGGGACTAACCTCATCCTCGTTAGAGACGGAACTATAGCTTACTACGGCAGGATTTCAAACATAAAGTCGAAAGAGTACAGGGTAGGTTTTAGGGCCTCTCAGGATGTCTCCAAGATCATTCCAACGGCGAAGCTCGGCGAGGGAGGGTACTACGTGTTGAGCGTGTCGACGCCGGAAGAGGCAGGTCTTGCTCTCAAGAAATTGGTAGAAGGCGGCGTTCTCGTAACGGAAATGCGCCAGCTCGATAATCCGCTGCAGGATCTTTTTGAAAATCGTTCCACGCAAAAATGAGTTGTTCGACCTTGACCGCAGATCCTGGAATAATCATAGCAAAGAGGAGTTTGTCCCTCAGCAAGACCTACGTCGTCGTCGGAGCCTTCCTCGGTCTCGTCAGCGTATTAATCTCCAGCGTTCCCAGTTTGCTCAGCGCGTTCCCCTCAACGAGTGGGATACCGATAACCAGCGGAAACTTTACTGCCGGGTTCACCTTCCAAGAATATTTCCGGCTCATCTCGGTTCCGTTGCAGGTGTTTGCCACGCTCGCATTCACGACGCCGGTCCTGCTGCTTTTCGTTTACGACAAAAATAATGGAGTCCTCGAATATTTTCTGTCGCTCGGAATGAATCAGGGAGACATCTATATTCGCTATCTAAAGGCGGCACTGCTCTTGACTTCACTTCTGCTGGGCTTTGAGATCATTTCAAACACCGTAGTAGGACTGGTCGAGGGTGCAAACCTTGCGCTGCTGCTCGAGCTTTCGGGCCTGGTAGTCCTGATCGCCTTGCCGGTGGTGGCTTTTGTCACGACGATAATGGTCGCGTTCAGCTCCCTCCAAAAACAGAGGATTGGGTCAAATCAACCCTTGGGCATAGCAACGGGAGTTTTCATGGTTTTTCCAGCTTACATAGGACCACTCGCGATACCGTCGCTCGCGATCCCGATAGATCTTGCGCTTTCACTAACTGCTATCGTCCTAACTGTTGTGATGTTTTTCCTTTCGAGCAAGCTGATCAGCAGGGAGAAACTCCTCCCGTGATCAGAACGTGTTAAACTGCAAATTGACGGCAAATAATTAGTAGATGACCCAAAATGAATGCAAGTTTAACCGGTGGAACTGGTCGTCTTTGAAAATACCAATCGTATCATTTTCAAAGAGATCTTCATTCATCATTCTTGGTATAATCGTCCTCGCGGGCGTTTTGTCAATAGCCTCCATTTTCTCTTACAGCTATACGGTCACGAACATTAGAAATTCAGCTATCGACGAGATACATCTCAATGCTCAGGTCCAAGTGAGTGATATGAGTAACCTCATTACCTTGAAGCTTGAATCAGTTTCAAATAATCTGAAGGTTATTTCAGCCTCGGAAGCGGTCGCGACTCGGAATCTGACAGCCGCACAAGGTCTTCTTGATTCCGCGCAGAATTCCACCAGCGATTTCACTTTTTCCTACTCGTGGATCAACAGAACTGGGATCGCAATCGCTAGCTCCAACCAGACCAACTTTCTCATCGCCACGAAGAATGGAGATCTAAATGCGAGCCAAAGGACTTTCTTCCTAGAAGCAAAGCAGACCGGCACTACTTTCTACAGTACTGCGACCGTGTCAGTTGTAAATGGAAGACAGTACATAGTTATATCACAACCGTTGTTCGCGACGAACGGGACACTGTCACAAAGGGTGTTTGCCGGGGTGTTGACATCTGCGATCAGTCTCATCTCCATCGGCAAGTATGTCGAAAGCGAGCTATCATCACATTTCCAAAGCACAATCGGAGTTCTTGACCCGAGTGGAGTCATACTATACTCAGCAAACGAGTCACTGATAGGAGTCAATGTATTCGCAAACCAAATTCAGAATTCGCTGCCGTCTGCCCTAAAAGGGCCGTTTGATTCCATGCTCAATCAATCCCTTCGGGGAAACTCTGGCATTTCTGATTTCTCATACAATGGCTCCAGCGGGACCATCGCTTACCAGCCAGTCTTTGTACCGGGTGGTTCCACCAGCACACCGCCCCGAGCATTTGGAATTCTTTACATTTCCACGCCAAACGTCCTGGCGACGACCCAAATCACCCAAATTACATTTCTTGGCGAAGTAGCCGGGATAACGATAGGGGGCATCGTGGCGGGGTCTCTAATCGCTTCGATCATAGTTTTGCGATGGAACAAAAGGCTAGATGAACGGGTGAAGGAGAAAACGGCCGAGTTGATTTCGTCAAACGAGATGCTCGCTTTGGCAAACAACCAGCTCGAAGATCAGAACAGGACGCAGAAAGATCTTATCAACATAGCAGCTCACGAGCTTCGAACACCGACACAGAGCATCCTTGTAAGTACGGAATTGATGCAAGATTCTTTGCGCTCGACGAAGAAAGCTTCGTCATCTGCCATTTCATCTTCGATGTCGCAGGGTGCAGTCAATCCGGCGCAGCCTACAAAGCTCCCTGATCCCGATCTGGTGGAATTAGTTGAAACAACGAATAGGAACGCGAGAAGACTTTCGAAGCTTACTCAAAACATTCTGGAGGTCGCGAAGATAGATAACAACGCTCTAAAATTGGAGCCTGAGACCTTCGACCTTAACGAGACAATCAGGGAAGCGATAAAGGATTCTCGTACGTCAATTTCAAGCAACAATTCGGCGAATGACTCCGCTCGTTTGAAAATTATTTTTGAACCCAGTTCTCCCAAGCTTACTATCGACGCCGACAAAACAAAGGTCTACGAGGTTGTTTCAAACCTGCTTAGGAATGCGATTGAAAATTCGCAAGGTAGCCGTGAACGGATAGTTATCTCTGCAGAAAAATCAAATGGTTTCGTTCTTGTAAGCATCAAAGACAGAGGAAGTGGCATTGATCCCGAAATACAACGGAGGCTCTTCAACAAGTTTGTTACCAAAAGAGGGACGGGCCTCGGTCTGTACATTTCTAAGGGATACATCGAGGCGCACGGAGGAAAAATCTGGGGCGAAAATAATTCCGATGGACCGGGTGCTACCTTCTACTTTTCTTTGCCGTTAGCAAGCAAAGATTGATTTCTCTAAGTAGTTTGCAATCAGAATTTCGGGAATCGCCATCCGAGTATTTCAAATGTTCCAGGACGAAAGCCGGCATGCCGAGGTACGTACTATTTCTGCTCGCTTCGCTTTTCGAACATTGCAGCGAACGGTCTCGCGTCGAAGACGGTTCTTATCGAGCGGATCTTTCCGTCCTCTACGTGATACAACTCGCATGTGAACGAGGTCATGGGAGGCGAGCTGGTAATGAGGTCGTAGAGGAGACAAACGTCATCTCCATCGACGAAAACCTTCTTCATTTCAACTCCCTTCACGATATTATGGAGCTGCTCAAGATCTTTCAACAGTCCTTCCGGTTTGTCGTGGGTAGCCAGCGGCCCCTTGAACGAAAAATCGTCGCTCATAAAACTTCGAGCCGTCTTGTAATCTTGCTGTCCAAGAGCTCTTTGATAGGACATCA
>JAPCJU010000096.1 GCA_027886795.1 Nitrososphaerota archaeon
TCCGCTTTCGACATAAGCGGCTATTCGAAATTTTCAGAGGATATTAGTCTGAGTATCGAAAATCGATACGGAAAATTATTCTAAAATTTACTAAAAATCTATCTCATGTTCAACCACAATCAAATCATCATTTGGGGCAACGTAGAAGATTGGTTGAAAACATTAGTCGAGTTAGTATATCTTTCTTGATTTTCCGTGAGAGAGTGAACGCGAAATGAATTTGAGGCTTGTTTCAGTGCGAGAGTGTTAGGGCAGAAAAAAATTTTCTCAGTACGGGCGACTATACTTGTCTTTTTTGCCTTATGCTATCTAGATGATCCAGACCTGATCCGGTGATCCGATAGCTTCTAATGGAGTTTTTGTTATCGACCAGTTTGACAAGGCGATCTTGAGCTAAACGCTCCAGGTTGACACTGCATCTCCGACCAGACAAGTTGGATAGTTCGGAGATACGCTTCTCTGACAAAATACCCCAAGTTTTCAAAGTAGTTAGGATTCTAACGGAATCATTGGATTCAAACATAGCATTTCTTTCCTGCACTCTAATTTAGCCATTAGGCAACCGAATATGCGGCTCCGAGACCGATGAAAAACTTATCTTGCGGCATATCTGTTTCAGGAAGCTTTGCCAATTGCTGCTATGCTGTCTTTTCTCCCGAGGAGGGCGTTAGCCTTTAGACGAGAAGCCTAAAGGTCAATAATGCCTAGTTTCGACCAGAATGCAAATCTACGTTCTCGCTCCTAGTGAAACATCGGCTTATCGCTTAGAGTTACCCGAAATTCGAAGTAAAAGGAACCTATTCAATGATGTTCTACTAAGTAGAACGATCGTGCAACAACATATTGTAATATACCGTTTGAGGAAAATACAACTGGAAAACTCTCGAATTGTCGATAATTGTTCTAGAATTAGTGTGGCTTAAGCTCAGGCATAAGGATGGCTCTGCCTTGAGCAAAACAATGTTCGGCGGGCAAGATTGATCCTTTAATCGCAAAAGCCATGGAAGGTATGCTTTCCTTGAACCCGATTTCTTCGCTCTGGCTTTCAAAACGTCAAGCTAAAGCACGCAGAATGATCAGAGGCAGCACTGTTTTAGATGTGGGCGCGAGATCAGAAAAAATACGCGCCGATGCTGTGTCAATTGACATCGACAAGAGGGTGAGACCAGATATCTGCGCCTCAATCGAGAGTCTGCCTATCAGGACTAGGGCTTTTGATTACATTACCTTGCTTGAGGTAATCGAACATCTGAACGATCCTCAACTCGACAAGGCCATGGAGGAATGTCGCAGGGTTGGTGACTTGCTTATCGTGTCAACTCCGAACTGCGACTCGAAGGTCTGGGATCAGATAGCCTGGCCACTTTGGAGTCACACTGCTGGCAGAGAATGGATTGGCGCCCACAAACAATTTTTTGGAAAAAAGTCGTTTGAGGAACTGCTGGAAAGCAAATACGGCATGAAGGTTCTGGAACGAAATTATTCGAGGTGGAATTTGCTTGTTCGGGCAGCCACGAACCCCAGAAACCTGCTTGAACCAACTTCGATTTGAACTGAGGAAAAGCGCGAGGGACAGATTCCTTGCTCTGATTTTCAGACGAGATCCTATTGCCGATTCTGATTCTCTCGGCCTGCGATACCATCCTAGAACTCCACACACATCAAATAGCATTCGACCGATCGGACTTTACTAATCGATGAAGATTCTATCATTAACGCAACCCGAATCCGTTTCTTGCAACAAAGCGGTGGTAAGATGCATCGAAACTCGATTAAGAAGGTTCGATGAGAAACTCTCTTGGATTGTATTTTCGAAATTTGAGACTGAGTATGGTCTGGCTCGTGAAGATGTAATCGAGCGGCCCGAGCTTTTTTCAAAAACTATGAGACAAATCTTCCGTTTCGGTTCGCCTTATGTCGAAAAAGGATTGATCAAGGATTTGAAAAAGGAATTCCAGCTCGAGGAAAAAGAATATTCTGGGCTAGCTGACGTTGTTCTCGAAATACGAAAATCTAGAAATTATCGCTCGACAATCTTGCACAGTGATTTCTCATTTTCAAAACCAAGAAAGCTCCCGAGAGCGAATGTGCTCAATGAAACTATAAACCAAGGTGGAAGTCAAACCTAGGAGGAAGCCGAACTCATGCGCTCTCCAGTTGTAGTCCTCGGTAGGCACGAATATCGGCTCTAGTATGAGAATAAACCAAAGAGTAGTCCCAATAAGCGTGATGTAAATTATTGTAAGGGAGTTCCTCCAATATACCTCCCTCGAAGATGACTCTTTCTTGAAACGAAAACTGAAAAGACCGATTGCGGACAGAGCGAATATGATGGCTTGTGCCGAGACCGCGATAGATGAAGCACCGTACGGAATCATTGCTTCAAGATTGTAAAAGTAATTCCAGACAACAGTCGAAATAACTCCTGAGATTATGCTGGCAGAAACGAAGAATATCGACAAGGATCTTCTTCGCGATCGTGCCATTCCAAAAAGTACTGGGGCAAAAAGAATCACGACCCCCAAGAGTCCAAACACCGTCCCCCACGAGTCGAAAACAGTCCAAGAAAGCAGCACACCCATGTAGTCTGAATTTAGAGCGAGGAGTACTATGTTCTGACCCATGTATAGAGTGATGAGATTTGACATCACAAGCGCTGTGAATCCCAAGGCCACCAGAAGCAGTCCTGAATCTGAAAGGACCTGCCAGATGTTGGAGAGCGTTTGCGAAGCAAAATCCGATCTTTGCATAATTTGGTCGTCCTACTGACTGGGATAATTCAATGATTTTAGCGAGATCAAGGCTGTTCCAATGATTCCAAGACTTGCGAAAGCAGCAAGGACTCCATAGCCGATCCGGAAGCTACCTGACCAGTCAAGGATTACCCCGAATAACACAGGGGATATAACTGATCCCAAGTTGCTGAGGGTATTAAACACTCCAAACGTTGCTCCAGCTGAAAGAATGCCCTGCTTAGATGCATATGGTATGAGCGAAAAATCTGGTGCAAAGTATAGATTTGCTCCAAACCCGATTCCCAGTATACTCAGAATCGCAAACAAAATCGAATCAGTGAAACTGAACAATACCGTGAATACCATTAGAAGGATCATTGAAACACCCAATGTGATTCTGCTTCCCAGGCGTCTGTCTGAGACTCCTCCCAGAAATGAGCCGACTATCGTCGCTACTCCGATGAGAGCCACAACTGCTCCTGCAAGTGAGTTTGAAATGTGCAATGTCGTCGTGAGGAAAATCGAAGACCAGGCAAACACTCCAAAAATCACGGCGAGCGAGGCAAAGTTCGGCAACATTAAAGCGAACATATTACGGGTGAAGATTCCTCGAATCGAAAACGTTTGATTTCGCATTAAGGTCATATCCAGTTTGGTGTGCCATCTTGCAGGTAAAATCGCGAGCGCTGAAGTAAGAAGTGAAATCAGTATTGTGAAAATTAACGGGGGCCTCCAGTTTATTCCCAAAATCAGCAGGGGGAGCAAGAATGAAGCCACAAGTTGACCCGCCCCGTTTGCTGTTCCGAAAAAGCTCATTG
Source organism: Nitrososphaerota archaeon (assembly GCA_027886795.1). Taxonomy (GTDB): domain Archaea; phylum Thermoproteota; class Nitrososphaeria; order Nitrososphaerales; family CADDZS01; genus DATLTL01. The sequence continues at coordinate 3,554 of JAPCJU010000096.1, forward strand.
CCCCGCTTAGTTCGTTTTTTGGAAACCAGCTTGAAATTAATCTCACGCTCGATGGGAAGACCATACCCCCGGAAGCGCCCGCGATCGCTCGAGAAAGCAAAATCGCGTCGTAGTTGCCACCCGCGATAAACAAGAATGGAGCGAGCGCCATTACGAAGGATCCAGCGAGCAAGGTCTTTCCTGCACCGTACCGGTCGGCCAGGAAGCCGCTCGGAATCTGCATCGAAGCATACGGAATAAAATAAACCGAGGTGATTAATCCGGACTGCGAATTGGACAGCTGCAGTTGACTCGAAACCAATTTAGAAATAGGCGGATAATCCAGGCTTGAAAGAACAAACGAGATCATCGAAGCCAGAATCACGAATAGGACGATGTTCTTTCGTTCCAACGTACTTTTCTTTCAAACCCTACCAGTTATGAAGATTCTCAAAGAAGTCAGCGGTTCATATCGAGTAAGATTATCGCAACAAGCCGGACTTTCTAGCTTGGAAACTAATTCTGCAAAAAAATCAATTAGATTTGTTCACGGAGTTTTCTTGGTTGTAATTTTTTTCTGCCTTGGCTTGCTCAGAAATTGCCAGAGAGCTCCGAAGATGAAGGCATCGATTACAAGCGCGACAGTGACCAGCAATTGGAGATCACCACTGATCGGCATGATACTTGGGTACAGATTCCGGCTCCATTACTTAAGCGAAGAATATCGAAAGCCGGTACATGCCCTAAATATATCGCCATCCGATATAGAAATCGGGACCTGCTTTTGAAAATTTCGAGATAGAGAAGTCTACGCAGAACTCGCCAAGTTAGACTTCTAACTCAAATCCGTCTTCATGAGTATTCTAAGAGCTGCTGAATATTTCTTACATTGTAAGTCAATTGATTTGTCTGGATCTGCCTGGATAGATCGAGAGAAACATCACCGTAACTGATAGAATTATTGCTCCGAAGATCAATGCGTCAATACCGACGAAAAATGTATTGGAGAGCTCAGAGGCTCGCATCAAGGCTAGCGTAACACCAAAGAATATCGCGAACGCACAACCGATTGAAAAAGAAAGTGTGTTGAGACGTTTGAATCTCAGCAGGGAAAAGCCCGCAAAAATTGCAGCCGCTCCTCCTAGAACATCCAGTAAGATGAAGGCATTAATTGGGACAACATTGTTTACAAGAGTTTCCAAGCTTTGCAGAGAATTCTTTGAAGATAACAAGATCGCGAACAGATCTGCGCCCATCACAATGGAAAGAACACCTGTCGCTCGGCCGAGAGAAGCTTTCCTCCTTTCATCAAGAATCATATTGTTAATCGGATTTTGAGTTTGAGAATGCAACACAGTTAATGAAAGGGAAACGTAACTATTTTCCCTTGTGAACCGGCAGTATGAAACTTCAAGCTATCGAAAGTTGCTAGTATCCAGAAAGATGTCCCCTCGGGGTGCAGGTTGAACCTGCGGCTTTCCTTCCTTAACGGATAGTCAAGCTCTCCCCGAGAAGAACGTCTGCTTTCAAACATAATGGCATTTAGTGATTATGAATTGGTAGAACCTAACGGATCGAGAATATATGACTAATTTCGAAGGAACTAGGATTTAATCCGCAGATGTCCGAACAAAAAAAGAATCAATTTACCCGCTCTTCATTCTTTTTCGCGTTCCGATAACCGGCGCCATCTTTACTGATTCTCTTTTTGAAATGGTTTTCAAACTCGGATTCAATTCTCTTCGTGCGTCCTTCAAATTCACTGACCAGATGTTTTTCGTAGGCTGAATTTCTCTTTTCAAAATCCAAGATTTTGTGAGTTCCTTCATCGCCACGAATGTTCTCATCGCTAGGGTCTCATCAAAAACGTCGCCCAGTTGTTCTCGAATCTTTCTGTTAATTACGTGTGAACTAAACTGGAAGTTTTCGAGTTCTTCATCTTCGAGATGTTCTAGAGCCAGTTCGAGAACAATTTTCTTAATGATCGGTGTAAATCGTTTCGAATCCTCCTTTAGTTGTTTTTCGTACTTCGCATTTCTCCATTCTCTGCGAGCA
>JAPCJU010000097.1 GCA_027886795.1 Nitrososphaerota archaeon
CGGTTCCACAACCTTCACTGCCGGGCCTCCGGATGATTCTTCGATAGATATTTTTGAATTTGGAGCAAGCCTGCTTACTATGGAAGCTATTTCTTCAGGTTTGTAGATCTTGCCCATCGAAATATTGTAAATTCTGCTAACTGGACTCTTTGCCTCAAGTGCAAGAACGGTACCTCGCGCTGCATCCTTTGAGTACACATATTCAATAACTCGCGAACCTACGGTAGCTGGTTCTCCTCTCAATGATTTCTCAATCAATTGTTTGATCATTGTTGTCGGGCCGCCTCCACCAGGACCAGACCAAGGCCCGAATACAGCTGCAAAACGTACTGCGACAAAATCAAGCCCGTAGGATTCGAAATAATTCAGTCCGAGATTCTCACATGCCAGTTTTGTCGAGGCGTATATTGTAGTGGGCCTTGGGTAGTTGTCCTCTGTTAATTTTCCACTTTCCAGGCCGCCCTTCCTGAAGGTGTAAAGGACACTTGAGCTCGTGAAGACAACTCTTTCCAAGTCAAACTTTCTCGATACTTCGAGTACATTTGCGGTTCCCAGAATATTCAATCGGATCGCTTCATGCGGTCTCTCTTGAGCGCCTACAGTCAGCATTGAGTTTGCTGCTGTGTGAATGATTCTTTTTACTGATCTATTCTTGACGAGCTCTTCGAGCGACTGAAGATTCATGACGTCACCCGTAATGATCTCAACATTCTGCAAGTCCACAACCTGCTTAATCGAGTCATACTGCGGGTGTAAATCAAAAACAATTGCTTTGCCGTCGTTATCTACTATATTTTTCGCGATCTGCGATCCAACTAGACCGGCTCCTATGATCAGTGTTGACATGTTAGTTGCACTCTGCATTTTTCATCATATGATGTTAGGCGCCACGAAGAAACTCATTCAACTTGTGTATCCCAAATCGGTTTTTGATCGTTGCTAGGTACCACATCGACGTCGAGCTGCGTGGCGCATCTAGGACAACAAAACAATAGAACTACAAAGTTGCCTCGATCGCATAACTTTCCTTTCGCAAAGTCAATCTCCCCCAACTTTTTTGTGATTGATACAACGTGATCCTTATAGTTCTCATTAGAGCTGCAGATTCTGTAACCACATCTTCCACAAACAATTCCTCTGTTAGTCCGATCGATGAAAAGGGACTCAGATATCCATAGAGGACCCTTTTTCGCCCAGTCATCTCTTGTGAGTAGCTTCTGTTCTGGCTCTTTGCCAATTCTGTTTTTCCTAATCTCGAGGCGTCGATTTAATGTGGCTTCCCTGTCCAGCACTCTTTTCTTCTTGTCTGTTTCGTTAGTTACAACACCGTAAATGGCGTAGGACGCTTCCATCGAAACCAATCCGTCGAGCAGATCTTTGATAACAAGATCTGGATCGCGTTCAATAGGATCTCCAAATCCCCCGGCTCCCTGCCAATTGCTGTACAGAACCTGATTTTTTGTGAAAGGCATCCGCGGATAGCTTGAAGGAAGTATTTTGATGTCTCCGACTATTTGATCGAACACTACTGGAAGATCAAGCCCCTGTTCCATCCTCTTGGGTATATCGGTATCATCAAACGCTATCGAGGAGCCTATCCCTCCAGGGAGTCCTCCGCTCAAACCCTTGGCACCAGGAAATTCATTCCCTACGGAGACCGACTCCAAACCTTCTTCAGGGCAATCATACGCAATCAAGGCAAATTCTGCCGAGGCTCCGCCTCTGAACTTCCCAGGTCCTCCAGAATCTTTGAGATGCCGCCTAAACAAATACAGCACTGGGTGATGGGATTCGTTGAACTCTATGTTAGGAATGCTAGGAGTAGAGTTGGAGTGTACTCCCCCGGTATCGACACCATCTTTGAATGCTCTCGCGCCACCCGCTCCGGCGTGGTGACTCATCTCGGCCATGCTGAATCTTCGGCCGCGACTGTTGATTCCCGCGATAGCTGGATACTGAATTGAGCCGCACCAAGTCGACATCTGCTCATCGTGGTATTCTTCGTTACATGCGAACATTCTGCTTAGTAGCGTGGTAGCGAGATTATCGACCACCCAGGAGGAAATTATCGTTGCACCAGAGCAAGGCGCTGGATAAGTGGCATTGACAATAGACCCTTCGGGGGCCACGATGTCTATTGAATTGAATACCCCCTGATTCCAGGGCAGATCGTAACTCAGCATAACGAGAAGAGAGGTCAACACTCCGCCCCAAAGACCGGATGCAGTGCAATTGATACCAGCGCGAGCTTGAGGGCTCGTTCCAGTAAAGTCGAAGGTGAGCCGATCCCCGCGCTTGGTCATCTTACAGATCACTTTGTATTTTTGTCCCGATTTTCCATCAGGGTCAATATACTGAATCTCACTCCACGAACCGTCTGGGAAGAGGCTTAATCTTGAGCGTATCTTTGATTCGGAAAATGCGATAGATTCTTCGCAAATTCTCATCAGTACATCCTTTCCATATCTATCAATCAGTTCTTTGACTCTGTCTTCCCCGATCTTATTGGCAGCTAGCTGAGCCTTGATGTCTAGTCCTACCGTTCGGTCTCTGACCTGATTCATTATCCAATTGAAAATATCATCCTTGAATCTTCCTGCTTCTACAATCTTCACAAGCGGCATCCTGATTCCCTCTTGGTGAACATCGACAGCACGAATTGAGAATCCTCCCGGGTCCATCCCGCCAATGTCAACTTGGTGACCAGATGTGGCCACCCAAAATACTAGCTCGCCATCACTGAAAATAGGTATCAAAGTCGTAAAGTCTGGCTGGTGCAAAACGCCTAAGTACGGATCGTTACAAATTATGACGTCGCCGGGATCTATCTTGATCCCCTGCTTTGTAATATTTTTTACAATCATTCCAAATGTAGGCGCGAGCTTGCGCAGAAATGGACCAAGAGCAACTGTGTCGCCTTTTCGCGTCACAATGCACGTATTCATATCATTCGCTTCTACGATTACTGCCGAGCCAGAAGTATTGACGTAATTGATTCCCATCTCTTCAGTAATCTGTGATAATTTGTTCAGGACAATTTCGAAGGTTACCGAGTCCACCGCATTAATCATGAACGGATATCACTCTCTTGTTATGATGGTATTGAGGTATTCATCAACTGTTGCAATTTGTCGGGGGTGAATAACGATCGTGGTGCCATAATGTTCTATCACTGCAGGTCCCTTGATCGTGGCTCCAGGTTGCAGGCTATCTCCCGAAAAAATAGGCGTGTCCCCGAAATCTCCGAAAGAGTTCCAGTAGACTTTGCGATTGTTCTTTGGAGTCTGGGTTACATTGCTCTTGTCCCATTTCTTAAGTGGAGGAACAAGGAGCCTGCCGATGGATTCATGCCTAAAAGATACTAGCTCAATTCCAGCTTCGCGATAGAACGAACCGCGTCCATATTTTTGTTCGTACAAGCTCTCAAACCCCTCAAGAGATTCCCTTAACTTTTCGCCTTTGCTGACGGGCACGAGCAAGCTATGAACCTGCCTCCCGTACTTGGCATAGATATAGCGCCTAAACTCCATTTGACTTTCCGATATTCCTTCTGAAGATAGCACCAGCACACCTTCTTTTTCCATTGAAGCAAAAACCCGATCCACATTGTCTTGAGCCATCTGAATGACGCTATCTGGGGAACCGAGGAGCTGTGGATCGGAGAATTCGTGTACATGCACGCTGTCAGAAACTAAAGCTCCCAGCGCCGAGTGCACTGTGGCAAAGTACGGTATTATGATATTCTTGATTGGCAGGGAACTGGCGTATTGTCCAGCATGAGTCGGTCCTGCACCACCGTATGCCATCAAACTGAACTGCCTTATGTCAAGACCGCGCTCCAGGGTAGCTTTTCTTATGAGCCCTGACATTTGTTCATCAACAATCTCCCTGATTCCAGAAGCTGCTTTGACCGCATCTCCTTCGAAGACCCGGTCGGCAATTCGCTCTTTTATGGCCTTGAACGACAGTTCTTTGTTTAGTTTGATTCTTCCACCAAGAAAATAATCTGGATTTATGTAACCCAAGACAATATCTGCATCCGTGACGGTCGGCTCGGTGCCTCCTCTTCCGTAGCAAGCGGGACCTGGAAACGCTTGCGCGCTTTTGGGACCGACCCGTAGCCTGGTACCATCTAGCCAAGCAATCGAACCACCACCGCTACCGATGGACAGAATCTCAATCGCCGGATTGTTCAAGGTAAACTGAGTAATCACAGACGTTTGTGATGTCGCAGCTCTTCCATCGACTATGACTCCAACCTTGAATGTCGTTCCACCGACATCGGTAACTATTATGTTCCCTAGACCCATCAGATTCGCCAGGTACTGGCTCCCTATCACACCAGCAGAAGGACCTGATTCCACGGTGGTGATGGGCCTATCCAGTGCCACAGAGGGGGTCATGACTCCACCCTGGCTTGTTACTATCAATAGAGGACATCGAAGACCAAGCTCAACAAGTTCGGCTGACACCCTGTCAAGATATTTCGTCATCAGAGGGCCGACATATGCGTTCAAGACAACCGTGATCGATCTCTCGTACTCACCAAGAAGAGGAAAAAGTGAGCTTGATGTGGTCACGAATGTCTCCGGGGAAAGTTTCCTCACGATCTTCTCAATTTTCTTCTCATGCTCTGGGTTGAGAAATGACCATAACAGACAGATGGCAATCGAATCAACTCCTTGATCCAAGAGATCCCTAATTTTGTCGATCACATCTTGTTCTTTCAGAGGGACTATGACCCGGCCGCTATGGTCGATTCGCTCGGACACTCCCCGGATCAAGGATCTTGCCACAATTGGTTCAGGCTTGTCAACCATAGAATAATGCTGGCGTTCGAGAATGGTCAAACCTGCTGATCTTTTTGCTCTCATAATAGCGAGTGTATCTTCGAATCCTGCAGTTGTGACTAGCCCAGTCTTCGCACCTGTTCTGGTGAAGATAACGTTCGTACTCTGAGTTGTCGAATGAACGAACTTTACGCAGTTTCCAAGAAGATGTTCAGTTTGTATCCGAGTAATTCTTGAGAGCTCAAGAATACTATTTTTTATTCCGACAACCAAGTCTTCGGGCGTTGTGGAGACTTTAGCCTGAACAGAATCACCGCTATGAAGATCAACGAGATAAGCATCGGTGAACGTTCCTCCTATGTCGATGCCTATGCCGTACTTCGACTCCATTCTAATTATCTTCTCAGCAGAAATCTAACTGGTAAGGAAGCCAAACCCCTCTGAATAAATTAAGCTTTGAAAGAGTTGCTTTCTGAGATGTGGAGGATTCGTTTTCTAGCCAATCTGAAAATTATGAAATTGGAGATTCGGAAATCATCATTGTTGAAAATGCGTTAAATGCATAACTACTACCGCTCAAGTTTCAGACACCAATGAATACTGTCCCAACTGAATTCGACGTCATCGTTGTGGGCGGTGGGGTAAATGGACTTACAACGGCAGCATATTGTGCGAAGGTTGGTCTCAAGACAGTTGTCATAGAAAGAAGAGATCAGGTTGGTACTCACGCGGCCACTGAGGAGTGGAGCTATCCAGGATTTCGAACCAGCCCCCACGCAACTTC
>JAPCJU010000098.1 GCA_027886795.1 Nitrososphaerota archaeon
GAAGCGTATGCCTCATACCCCTTCTCGAAGATATTCGGTCCCGGCACTCCGTGGATTTGCGACCAGAGATTTTCTTTGAAAGTTGTATACTCCCGCAAGACGTCATCGGGAATTTCGACGTGCGTTACGAGTATGTTCCCCGCCTTGATTCTTGGGGGGTACTGTACTCCAAGGCTGACCCAAGTAGCACCTGTTAGATAACCTAAACTCAGCATCCTCTTGAGAAGAGGATAGACCATGGCAGTGACTCCACCGGGAGAAAAATCATAATCGACCCCTTGATCTAGCTCGCTGATGTCGAGCGGATCAGGGAGCGAGCCGTATTTCTCTATCAGCTCCGGATAACTCATGTTGAACCTGATAAACGGAGTTTGACTCGCAATGCAAGCTTTCAATTGATTGCCATTCATCAGCAACCCCCTCGGCTTAAAGCTTTGAAAACCGGAGAGCGCCAGATATTTTTGTATAGGGTATTCTTCAAAGAATCAGTAACTTTTCACTTGCTCTCGAAAACGGTCACCACTTCCACCCGTGGCCGGCACCGTCCAGAAATTGCTTTGATCCTCCTCTTCTTGCGACAACAACTCCGACCACGACGATTATTCCAACAAGTACAGCTGCGATTCCCACCAACGCGACATAATTGAATTCGAACGACTCTCCTACGGTCGTCGGACCAGATATTACGAGATTGTAGTTGGAAGCCGACGTAGAACTGGCATTTCCATTGGTCCAGACGCCGGTTGAGTAAAGTGCGGAATCAGGCGAAGCTTTCAAACTAACGTTAGTTCCAGGAGGCAGATAGAGCATAGCAGAGGTCCCTCCGGCGATGCTTCCCGATGTTCCACCGTAACTATAATCTACGTGTCCGTTGATGGCCGAATTTAGAACTAGTCCCGCGTAGAATATTGCAGTTTCGTTCGTTGGTCCCATGACCAGAAGTGTGGTAGAACTTCCATTTGATGAAACCTGACCGTTGCCTGCCCACATCTCAAATTTCCAACCGTTATTTACGTTCGCAGTTATCGGGACGAGTTCGCTGGCATTGTACCAACCACCAATCGAGGCGACAATACCGGCTGATTGTATATTTGTTCCGACCTTGACAAAATATTGAGTTTCATAACGAATCTGGGGTGATTGCGAACCGGCCACGCCTGTTAGATTAGAATCTTTTTCCATCCAGCGGCTACCTGCAGAAGAGCCATTTAGACTTGAAGGCAGAGACCACTTCGATCCCGAATCCATCCAGTAGCCTGTTTGGTTAATGCTAAGAGTTACGTTAATTATTGATCCAAGATTTTCGTAGCTCAGCCGGGGTGAACCAAAGCCAGTACCTCCTCCTATAATGAGGAAGGAACCGTTAACGAGGAACTGATGGTAGTAAGTAGAATTCACCACGACTGGTTTCGATATTGATCCAGTCTGATTTGATGCCAGCTCCCATCGTTCTTGCGAAGATTTCATTATGTTGGAAGAAAAGTGATAGGTTGAGGCAGCGTCCGCCCATACTTTGGATCCGTTGGCGATTGCCGATGATTTAGCCCCCAGAGAAGTTACGCCGACCCTCGGTGCAGATGGAGGATTTCCACCATCTATTAGCTGGAACCCGAAACTCACAGCGTACTGATGAAAGTAAAGGAAGTTAATTGTCGTGGGGGCAATTGCAACACCCTCGGTAGAAACATTGGTCATCCATCTCTGGGTCAATGAAACTCCCAAGAATGCGCTTGCCATCCAGGCGCTCGCATTATCCACATAGATTGTGTTCTGCGTTTCCGTCAAATTGGCAACCAACTTCACTCCATTGTAGGTGAAATTTATTTCAGGGATGCCGGGCGATGTATTGTCGCTGGTCGAAAAACTCACCGTTAGGGCAATAGCTTTCTTTATTGTCAAAGAATATTGAGCGGAATTGCTCCCATTAGAGGAAGTAGCGGTGATCAACAACAAATAGGTTCCCGGAGTCGTTGTCATTGATGTCGATACATTGAGTTGGTCCAACACTCCCTTTAGGTTAGCGCTAACTGGATTTTCGTTCCAAGCTGGCGTCGCACCCGAAGGCAGGCCCGAGATTGAAATCGAAACGGTACCATTCGGCCCTGTGAGTGTTGCTACAGTTGAAATTTGCGACCCTTGGGTGACCGTTCCGGAATTAGACGATAGAGTAATCGCAACGAGAGCAAAATTCGCAGTTATTGCCCCGGGTCCGGATATCGTAACGGTTGTATTTCCAGAAACCGAACTCCCAAACGAGATGTTTGAAGAGTTTGATGTCCACCTGACGAAGAGGAATGGCTTTGTTGAATATGCCGTTATGTTGACGGGAGTATTAGCTGCAAACCAGACGGTGCCTGACGGTTGGGAGCTACCCGAACCTGCAGGACTCGTCCGAAAAGATGCGGTGTACTCATGCAGATAAACCAGATTTAAGGTCGCGGAGGTACTTACATTTCCCGAAGGTTGCGCGGTAATCCATCGCTGGTTTGAAGATGAGCCTCCAAGTGGATTTGTCACAGACCACGATGTCCCGCTGTCCATGAAGTAAGAAGTCGGGGTCGTAGTTAATGAGATATTTTCCTGAACCCCATTCGACATGTATGTTAGGGTTGGGCCGACGTATGTATTTCCACCGCCCGAAATCGAGTAGCTCAGCGTCATGGCAATCAACGTGTTTGAACCAGTAACGAAATAGTAGGCGTTCGAAGCTGCCATTGAACCGTTCAGTGAAAAGTATTGGAATTGGTTCGGATCTGAATAGGATATTTCGGGAGAGGATAATCCAAAAAGAGTTTGATTCGTTGTCGGATTCCACTCATCTATCCACATAGTTGCGGCATTGATGCCGAGTGTTGGGTTTCCGTACGTTACCTTCGCTTCAGAGCCGTAAAAGGGAGATGCGTGATATTGTTCTGTCATCAGGCCGCTGAAGAAGCCCTTGGAATTAGAGGAGGTTGGAAGCCCAATGAATATAGCTCCACCCAAAGAAGTATAGCTCCTGCTTGCGGTCGCGCTCGTATTCCAATCCTTGGAGTACATCGTTACGTTACCGTTAGAAAACTGGAGACTAAGAAGCACGTTGTCACCGGGATTCACTTTTCCGGTGTAACTAAGAATACCTCCCGATCCATTAGATGGGTAAACAGAAACTCCACTTGAGTTAAAGGCTTCAAAGACGAAACCAAAACCTTGATTGTAACCTCCAGTCAACAGTGGCCAATCCCAGGTTAATCCGACTTGGTACCAATAGCCCTTGTCAGTCAATCCGTTTAAGAGATATGCGGGGCCATATCCATTGCTATCGGACTGTGCAACTGCGGTTACGTTGTAAGTAAGACTTGGAAGATTTTGTGAAATTGTTAGTCCAATTTGCTCGTCCCAAACCGCCGGCGGCAAACTTGAAATCTGTTTTGGATTTCCAGAACCCTCTAGAGTCGCGTGGGAATGAGGCAACTCCAAAATCGCTCTGTTGCTTGCCAGGGTAGGAACTGAACGAGAACTTTCTCCGATCGGATTGCTACCTGCTCGATCCAAGTCTGGGTAAAATGCTGTACTTATTGATCCCGCGAAAAGGATCAGAATAATTGCGACAAAATAAACAGAATTTCGACTAGAGTTCGGAATATACAATAGGGTCGCAATTTCAACAACAAGTTAGTTGTTAGAAAAAGCGTTGTGAATTCGTAATACAGTTTCAAAGTCAGAATTCTTATCGATTAATGATGATGACTTGAGAAACTGGATAATGTCACGTGATTCTAACAATGATCAATACATGGACCTAACAGGGACTGTGCCGCAATTGTAAATTCTCGCTTAAAGAGAGATCAAATCGTCACAGATAATCTTAGATCGACCACCGTCTGCTAATAGCAATACGGAAATCAATTCTTAGAATGGGTGATTCTTACTGAAAGGGATTCAAGATAGAACGTAGTTGTATCGGGATCCGATAGGATTTCTGCATTTAACACAATTTGGATATATTGCACACTTGATCAAATACAATCTATCGTCATCAGGGGACATAAATCAAAATGGCTCAATCTGAAATTCTTGATGATAGTCTCGAAATATTAGACTGTCTCGATCGGGGCTTTTCTAGATTTGGTCAGTCCGTTGGAAACGTTGTTTACTGGAAGTTTCAATTTACAACCAAACTGAGCAAGCTCGAAGTGACCAAGAGACCGGATCTTTTTTCACTTACCATCCAAGAGATTTTCAGAGAAGGGGGAAAGATCGTCGAGAATGCCTTAATTCAGGAATTGAAAGTCAAGTTCCAGATCGCTGACAGAAACTACGCCGGCCTGGAAGATGCGATGAACTCGATCAAGACTAGAAGTTTTCAAAATTGATTCTCACAAAAAAACCGCTTTTAGATCAAATAACTAGAGCGGTGCATGTATGATTATGTCTTAACCCTAACTCCTACGTAAATTCTTGACTAATTTTGCAAAATAACGCGATCTGCAATCGCCGTAATTTTAGGAAGATTCGTTTTCAGAGATTCAAACTGGCTTGTGTCAAGCATGAATTCCATGGAGGGCCCCTTAAGGAAGCTCATTTCAAGGCGCGCATTTGATTCAGGATCCTCCGAAACTTTCAGAGATTTCAGGTTGTCATAAGCAATCGATATCGCGCCTCGGAAACCATTCTTGAAAATATCCTCGACGGTCGGGCTATCTTTAGAAATTTGCATTCCGGACATTCCGATCGCTATTCTGCAAAGAGTGATCCTTCCCCGCCGAACCAAAATCATTCTCTTCTGGGTGAAATAGACATCATAGAGAAAATCGACACTACCAAGGAGGTTGGTGACGCGGTCGAGTCTTGCCTCGATTTTCTCTTTAGAAATGATTTCGGAGTTTTTCTTTTCGCTCGTGAACGCTGTTACGGCATTGTCCGATTTAGGCTTACGGGGTTACCTTTGTCGTTACCATCGCCGAACCTCCATCTGGATCTATCACCTTGATAGAAACCTGCTGACCCTTAGCGAAACTTATCGCATTCTAGCTCCCGCAACTATACGTCGCTCCCGTATTGACGATCGATGGTAATATGCAAGTGCCAACAGACGTACTACCAGTACTCAGATCAGAAAAATAAATTTGGGCATTACCGCTGCCAAGAGAACCAGCCCCATCGTTTCTGACAACGACAAAATACCCGTAGATGACGTCGCACTTGTTCGAGATGCTCACACACGATTGATTGATAGTTATCATCGACTGGTCAGCCGAGTTAGCAGAAGTGGAATCACTTCCAATTAACCCGAAGACGTAAGAATAAAGAATTGCCGCAGAAGCGACAGCTATCAAAATCATCAAGAGAGTGGAGATAATTTCGGCAATGCCGCTGGGGGGTTTTTTTCGCTTCCAGACTCTTTTCCCACCGGAATCGTTCAGTTGAGCAAAAGTTGCAAATGAAAAAGAGCGGGAGATTCTAAAATATATTTCTTCAATTAGCCGGGGATATTTAGGGCTTTACGATATTTATGAATTTCAGATCTAGATTTCAGAATATATCGGAAC
>JAPCJU010000099.1 GCA_027886795.1 Nitrososphaerota archaeon
AAAGCAGTCGGCAGCGTCAAAAGACCGATCGATAATGTAACCAAGAGTATTACGAGTGTCGTACGCATCGTTATCTTGTGATACGGAGATTTCATATCCGCGCACTAAGCGGCCGACCAATTAGTTTCTTTCCTATTCAGATTATTTTGTTTATGTAGAGTTTAGTGATTCTATATAGTTTGATTGTACTATAATCTTTCTCTATAGTTATCGCTAGCCCAACAAAAGGATTTGGAAATAAAGTCAGTTTTTCGAGGTAGACAAGCTATATCGAAGCAATTCTCTTCCAAAGAAACCGATCTGAATGTTGAATCAGTTTTAGCAAAAATCGAATTCTTGTTCGGGAATGAACTCCGGGCATTATCCCGCGAACGTAAATTTCCTTTCTTAAATCATCAATTATCTATTCATAAATTGTGAGATTATTCATTTCGCATAAGGAAAATCGTGATAAAGATACGGGTTCAGCTGAAGTAAAATCGCAAAGCAAAGACGGCCCGGCAAAGATTTATTGAGTGCTGGAAAATTATCGTGTTGATTGAATTTCTACAGGACTGCAGCAGTCATTATTAGAAGCCATGACAATGACGCGGGTCAATAATACACGTCCGAGAGAAAGATAGTTGTCCGAGAATCTTCAAAAACAAACCAATGGCATCAAACTGTCCAAATCTACGATGCTTTGGGTGTTCGTCGGACTGGCGCTTAGTTCGTCGATCGTAGTAGTAATCTCTCTCTATTCGGGAGTCACTATTTCGAATTTTGCTTCCTTTGGTTACGCACCGTTTTTACTTGCGGGAGGATTGTCTTCTCTTCGACTTTTAGTTCAAGTACTCAGGTATAGAGTCGCAGTATTTGGTCTCTCTGGAGTTCCAAAGTCGAATTTCAAGGGCCTTTCTCTTGTCCGAGTTGGGAGCGAGTTTGTGTCCCTGACAACGCCGTCTTTGATCGGAGGCGTCGTCGTGCGAGCCGCGTGGTTAACCCAAAAAGGTGTGGATTCGGGCAAGGCCTTCTGGATAGCGTACTTCGAGGTTCTGATGGATGTTTACATCGGATCTGCATTCGCACTAGTGGCATCAATTTACGCGTTTTTGAAAGGTGCGACCATAATTGGTTCAACCATCGCGGCAATAGTTGCATTTCAATTAGTTTTCTACACCGTTATTTTCCTGATACCAGCACTTCGCGGTCTGCCCCTTTTTCCCCAGAGGCTGATAAAATTGGCGGAGTATTTTATGGGAGGAACAAAGGCAAAGGTACTCGAGGCGAAAATCAATCAGGCAACGAAGACATTTTCATTGTCTGCAAGATCGATTCTAAAAAAAGATGCTCTGCCGATAATACTCAAGGCCTCTGCCCTAACAATGGTTGACGCGCTGCTATTGGGCTTAGTTCTTTGGATAATTTTGACACGTTTTGGTTTGAGTATTAGCGTTCCATTATCCGTTGTAGTCTCCTTCGGAGTTTCGACCATCGCGATAATCCCAATCTCGATTGGTGGCTCGGGCGTTGCGGAGTTTGCGATGCATTCGTTTCTCTCCTCCGTGTTGAATTTCAATTCCTGGACTGCAGTCTTGATTTGGAGAATAGTTTCATTTCAATTCCTGTTGATACCGACCGGAATAGCTTTCGCATTTCTGATGCGAAAAACTATCTGGGCAAAGATAACTCAATCATCGAACGCAGTTGATGATTCTTTGTATCTAGATCGAAAAAAAGTATAACATATTTCCCGCAGATAGTTTTCGTGAAGCCGCAGATCAGTCCGTTATCTTCGGAGCCAGATAATACTGAATCTTTCCAATTCCCTGATTCTCGCCGATATTGAATTCTAGCTTTAGCGGCATTTTGTTCGCATACTCAAAAGTAACTAGATCGGAATAGGGAGCAACTGCTTTTACTAATTTTAGCATGTACTCCATGTTGTAAAGAGCCTTCGTCTCATTGAGATCTCCCAACAACTCCACTTCCTGTAGCAAACCACTGCTGTTTTTTCCGAGTACGATCTCGACCTTTCCGGAATCTCCCTTTCCTGACAAGGTAACAGAGTCACTTCGTACCACAACATTGAGGTAGCTCGACAAAGTCGAGACATCCATCAGTATCTGTTGAAATGAATTTAGATCCAACTTGAATCTGGTCGTGAAATTGAGTCGTGGGAGTGGTGAAGATTTCAAATGGTTTTCAATCAAATGAAGTTCGAACTCCTTTTTGTAAGAGCCCGATCCCATCCGAATTGAAAGCCCCCGTCCTTCAGATCTTGAGATCTCAAAAGTATCTTTTTGATCTGCACGTTTGACGATTTTCAAAAAGTCTTCAAGATGTAGAGTAAACTTTGTAGGTTTTGAGCAGGTGTACCTTTCGAATGACTTGCTCGTTAGCGAGATATCCAAAAGCGCAACGTGAGAAGGATCCATAGCCCTCGATCTGATTCCATCTGCGTCTACTTCGAAGGTCACGTCCTCCGCTATTGATTGCATTGCCAGTGTAACTGCTTTCCATTCTGAGGGAGAACGTGAAAAGACGACGAAATCCTCTCTTGCTAATTCGGCATTCTGGGCCTGCATCATGGTTGCAAATTGCTCGCAGAGGATAATAAAGTTACTGTAATTCTACAGTAATCTTCAGTAATCGATTTGAGACGGACTCTTTCCTAAAGTCCCTAATTATTGTCGTAGGAGGTTTCTTCTCAAATCAAATCATCTTGTATCTTGTTCGTCTCGGATGAATTACCCATACCCACAAATTGAGAAGCAAGCCAAGAAGAAGTGGAACAGTCAAGAGATCTACAAAGTATGTAGGCAATGCCGAAGTCGTAAACGAGAATTCAACTATAGTTTGATTCGGATGGACCACCGTGGCGTTTCCAATCTTTGAGACAGAACCTTTCGAGGCAGTTATGTTGTAGAACCCAGGAGGTAGATAGAAGGAGGCATTGCCAGTCGAATCTATGCTTGAGCTGATGCTCGCGCCCTGAGGGGATGAGACTTTGACGACGCTCCCCGTGTCCGGTTTGGAATTATTGAAAACGACGACCGTCAATTCCCCGATCGGAATGAAAGCTTGAGAATCGCTAAATGGCTCCGAAATGATGATGCTTTGAGGCGTTAAGGATTCTTGTCCAATCATTGGAGTTACCGTAAGCAAGATGGGAAAGCTCTTGGGGATGACGTATATCGTTCCAGAGTATACGCCGGAGGCTTGTGCGTCTGAATTATTCGCGATGGAATATGTGAGATAAGAAAGCTTCACATTTCCTGGTTCACCATAAAAGTCAATTCTTGCCAGATTAATCTGCAATGGAAGGATCGAGTAGCTTTCTACCCCACCGACCTCGTACATCGCATAAACAAGTTTGGGCCATGTCTTTGGATCCTGATCGAGGTTCACTTGTCTCGTAAAGTTCGATTGCGACACCGAGAACGGATTGCAGCCCTGCAACCAAAACCAATTACCGCTAGAAAGGAGCAACGCCCTAGTTTCTGTAGGTACAAGGCTCGAGCCACTGTCGAAGAATGCCCGTATCAAATAACGTCCTGGCCTAAGATTCGTTTCACTTGTAAGGGTAAGGATGCGAGACCCACTCGAATTGAAGAGAGCGGTACTTGACCTGCTTGGAATCAGATCTCTTGAGACAGTTTCATTTGGGAGAGAACCGGAGTATCCGTAGAAGTAATAGAGCTCAAACCAGAACGAAAAAGGTTGGCTTGGTGTAGCCTGGGTGGAGACGGTTGAATTGTGCGAACTTGTATTGATGTAAAGCGACATCTGCCCTCCTCCGATTGAACTTGGCTCAGAGAGAAAAATTGTATCATTTCCGAAACTGGATGTCAGGCAGGCTTCCAAATTGTAGGCGTTGGACGGGTCATCCGAAAAGCCCAAGTTTATCTGGCCATTTTGAATTGAATATTCGGTCAAACTAATGACGGAGCTATTCAAAGCTGGAATTTCGAAAGGAACCAATATCGTATACGTCGTTGAATTCTGAAGAGTTACCGAAAGTGTCCAGATTCCCTCCGGATCTAAGGAGCTAAAAACGTGCAATGGTACAACCGTTTCTGGCTGAAGCGACATGGAAACGATCGGAATGGATGAAACGTTGGATGGACCCGATAACAAAATATCGACGGATTGATTTGAAAGTGATTGAATCCACAGGCTATCATTTGTTGTAAAAATTGGTGAGCCTAGCTGAGCCGACGTCAAAGTATCCGGCCCAGGTCCTATCTTGATGAACGAAGGCGCGGCCGAACCGGAACTCAACAGTTGGGCATTCGCGAATTTGTTATGCAAGTTGGTAGAGCTTACTAACGCGCTCGCAGTTAAGAGAAAAAGACCCAAATATACTGCAACCGAAATCGAAGTACGATTACTTTCCACGAGCGCTCACCCAAACTGAAAGGAATAGAAAGACAGCAGGGGCCGTCAGTACTACCAACAAGTCGGACTGAAATTGCGAAATACCGAAAATCCAAAGCAGAGTCAATAGAGTGCCGCCCATGGGCACAAGCAAGATCCAAGAAAGTTTTATCCTGGAGTCAGTCGGCCGATAACCCATTGTCGCGTAAACAAGCATTCCTACAAAAAATAAAGATAGACCGAATGACGACAGGACGTCTCCTCCAGGGTTCGGTATTCCTCCCGATCCCACTTCCATTCTTATCTGCGATATGATTAGAGTTCCTAATCCTGTTAGACCGCTAACGACCCCGGCACCGGAAAGCAAATTTGACAAGAATAACACGGAAGTCAATTCGAGAGTTGCAACAACTATGACTCCGGACAAAGTGTTGTCTCTGATCATGCTCCTTGTAAAACCATAGATTGTGTAAGGGGTTAGAATTAGGGCAGTCGCCCCGAACCAAGCGGTCAGAATCACTCCCATGAATGTTGCGTAGAAAGGATCGCCTGTAAAAATGATGAGAACAAGCAGAGGAGGGATCAGGAGAGCTTCGAATGAGAAGACGATGATCGGTATGATTGGCTGAATTTGGTATCTGGTGCCCAGCGCAAGAAGTATCAAAACTCTCAGTATTTGACTGACCAGGATTATTGTTTCGACCTCAGACAGGTTAGACATATCCCCAACAACCGAGAACTCACCAAGAAATACAAGGTACAACGAGAATAGACCCAGCCCTACTGCAACGGATGCAACGAGCTTGATGAGATCTTTCCTCATCTTCCAACCACTTTGTTTACTAGCTCACTGACATCTTCATTGCCCGAGAAAATTACCGAGAGATTTCCGATAGTCATTGGAAAGGTATCCTTGTCCTTTATCAAAAGACATGGTTTCCTTGCGGCGGCAACCGCTAGTAGATCAAGTTCTATCTCCTTTAACCCCGTCACGCAGATATCTGATTCGTAAAGAATTTCGGAAGT